>DATCNP010000124.1:0-21201 GCA_036565205.1 Solirubrobacteraceae bacterium
CATCACGCCCTACTCCGAGATCCCCACCGAGGAGCGAGAGCTCGCCGACGATCTCGTTTTCAACCGCCGCGAGGATGCACTCGAGCGCTTCATCGAGCACTTCGAGTCCAAGGGCGAGGAGGAGGAGGACGAGGCCGCCGGCCCGACTGCCGACATGGAGCCCGAGGAGGCGCTGCACTGGCACATCCTGCGCCGCAAGCGTGACGGCGTCGAGGACTGGATCGATCGTTCGGTGGAGAAGATCGGCGCGGTGCCCACGCTCAACGAGGTGCTGCTGCCCGCGATGAAGGAGGTCGGCGACAAGTTCGGCGCAGGCGAGCTGATCCTGCCGTTCGTGCTGCAGAGCGCGGAGGTGATGAAGCGCGCCGTCGCGCAGCTGGAGAACTACCTCGACCGCATCGAGGGGCATACGAAGGGCACCGTCGTGATCGCGACCGTGTTCGGCGACGTGCACGACATCGGCAAGTCGCTCGTGAACACGATCCTGACCAACAACGGGTACACGGTGGTCGACCTGGGCAAGCAGGTACCGATCTCGACCATCCTCGACGCCGCACAGGAGCACGAGGCCGACGCGATCGGCCTGTCGGCGCTACTGGTATCGACGTCGAAGCAGATGCCGCTGTGCGTCTCCGAGTTGCACGAGCGCGACCTGGACTACCCGGTGCTGATCGGGGGCGCCGCGATCAACCGCGACTTCGGGCGGCGCATCCTGTACGCCAAGGGGAAGGACTCCGACGAGGTCTATGACCCCGGCGTGTTCTACTGCAAGGACGCCTTCGCCGGGCTGGCCGTGATGGACCAGCTCGTCGACGGCGACGCTCGCGATGCACTCGTGACCAAGATCCGCGAGGAGGCGCGAACGCTGCGCGAGAAGCCGGTCGAATCCGACGACGCGCCGCCGGTGACCGACGACTCCGTGCGATCTGCCGCGCGCACCGACGCGCCCGTGCCAGAGCCCCCGGTCTGGGGCGTGCGCGAGCTGGAGGTCGATCTCGGCGAGGTGTTCCCCCATCTCGACCGCCACGTGCTCTTCAAGCTGCACTGGGGCGGGCGCGGGCGCAAGGGCGAGGAGTGGCGCAAGATCATCGAGGGCGACGGCGAGGAGGAAGGCTTCGTGCCCAAACTCGAGCGCATGTGGCGTGAGCAGGACTACCT
The DNA here is from genome assembly GCA_036565205.1 of Solirubrobacteraceae bacterium. Lineage (GTDB taxonomy): Bacteria > Actinomycetota > Thermoleophilia > Solirubrobacterales > Solirubrobacteraceae > Palsa-465. The sequence goes on from DATCNP010000124.1 coordinate 1,159, forward strand.
GCACCCCCGCGCCCTGCTGGGGTACTTCCCCTGCAACGCCGACGGCAACGAGCTCGTGATCTTCGACCCGGACGACCACGACCGCGAGGTCGAGCGCTTCGTGTTCCCGCGCCAGCCGCGCCACGACCGGATCTGCCTGGCCGACTTCTATCGCCCGCTCGGTTCCGGCGAAGTCGACGTGGTAGCCCTTCAGGCCGTGACCGCCGGCGAAGAGGTGACCGAGCTGATGGCCTCGCTCGAGGCCGACGGGGAATTCTCGGAGCAGCTGTTCGTTCACGGGCTCGGCGTCCAGACCGCCGAGGGCATGGCGGAGTGGCTCCACGCCCGCGTACGCAGCGAGCTGGGCGTCCCGCCCGCCCAGGGCCGCCGCTACTCCTGGGGCTACCCGGCCTGCCCGGAGCAGTCGGAGCACGAGAAGGTCTTTCGCCTGCTCGGAGCGGAGTCGGTCGGGCTCCGGCTCTCCGGCGGGTACGCGGTCGAGCCCGAGCAGTCAACGCTGGCGATCGTCGCCTACCACCCTGATGCGGTCTACTTCGGGATGAAGTCCGGAGCGCTGCCGAAGTCGCCCGAGCAGGCCGGCGACGAGCTGATCGCCGGTACCGACAAGGATCCGACGCGACTCGGCGATCTTCCCGACGCCGACCCGGCCCTGCCCGGCGCGGAGCCCGCGGAGGACGGGACCGATCGGGCCGAGCCGGCGATGACCGGCGCCTGATCAGCCCTCGGCGTTTACGGCACTCCCCGAGCGGAGGGGGCCGGTCGAGGCGGTGGTGCTGCGACGCGGCCGGGCGGGGAGCTTGACCGGAGCCGTGTGCATCGCGCGAAGCTTGACCTCGCGCCAGGACATGCCCTCCTTCAGCAGCGCCGGCATGCCCATCAGCAACGCGGTCGAGACCTCGACGGCCTGAAGGATCACCCCGTAGGCCACGCCCGTCGGGATGCCGACGTGCCAGCCGGTGTGGAGGACCGCCGCGCAGGCGGCCTGAAACACGCCGAGGTTCGCCGGCGTGACCGGCAGCACCGCCGTGATGTTGACCGCGAACAGCACCGCGGCCGCGGCGCCGATGCCCGCCTGGTGGTTCAGCCCGAGCGCGATCAGCAGCGTGTAGCACGACGCGCACTGCAGCGCCCAGGCCGAGAGCTGGGCGACGATCGCGATCGTCCCGAGTCGGGGGTTCCGGAACACGCTCAGCCCTGCGCGGACGCGCGTCATCGCCCGCCGGGTCTGGGCGATCAGCGCCTGCAAGCGCTCGAACTTGAGTCGCGCCGCGCCGTGACTTAGCAGCACGGGCGCGAGCAATACGAGCACGAGCAGGGTTAGCGGCGCGACCGCCGTCACCAGCAGCGCTGTCTGGTGGCCGCTGAAGATGTCGACCGACGAGAACATGATCGCGCCCAGGATCGCCAGGGCGAGAATGTTCAGCAGCGTCTGGGAGACAACCGTCCCCAGCACGACGGGCAGGTTCTCGCGCGGCCGACCGGTGCGTCGCGCAACCACCAGCGCGCGTGAAGGCTCGCCGAGTCGAGCCGGCAAGGTCGAGGACATCAGCACGCCGATGAAGGTCCCCTGCATCGCGTCCGCCAGCCGCACGCGGCTGCGGGGCAGCGCCGCCGTCAGGATCGCGTGCCAGGAGATCGCGCGGAAGAACATCGACGAGCACATGATCCCCAGGCCGAGCAGCACGAGCGTGGGACTCGAGTTGAGCAGCGCGCCGGTGATGTTGCCGATTCCGATCTTGTTGAGTGCGAGCACGGCGGCCAGCAGGCCTCCGAGCGAGACGGCGACGAGGGTCGCCCGCCGCGCGAACGTGACCAGCGGACCGTGCTTGGGGCCGAGTTGCGGCTCGAGGCTCGGAAGCTTGCGCGCGGGCTCGTGAGCCTTCAGGTCGGCGGCGCGTACGCCGACCTTGACCGCCGCGCGAGAGATCGCGCCACGCGGTTCGGGAGTGGCGATCGCCTCCTCGTAAGCGCTCATCACCTCGCCGGCCACGTGCGGCCAGGCGAAGCGCTCGACGTGCTCGGCGGCGTGGCGGGCGAGCTCGGCACGCCGCGTCGGCTCCTCCCACAGATCACGCAGGACCTCGGCCAGCGCCTGCGCGTCGCCGCGCGGGACGAGCACGCCGTCGACGCCGTCGGTCACGACATCGCGGTATCCGGCGATGTCAGAGGCGACCACGGTGGTGCCGGCGGCGAATGCCTCGGTGAGGACCATCCCGAAGCTCTCGCCTCGCAGCGAGGGAGCGCACAGAACGTCGGCGGCCTGGAGCTCGAGGTGCTTGCTGGCGTCGTCCACCTTGCCGAGCACCCGCACGCCGCGGTCGTCGATCATCAACGGCGCGAGCTCCTCGCGGCTCGGACCGATGACCGTCAGCTCGGTCGGGATGTGCTCGCGCAGGGCCTCGAAGGCGCGAAGCAGGAGCGGCAGGCCCTTGCGCTCGACCGACTGGCCCACGAACACGATCCGCAGCTTGTCGGCCGTGGCGGCCGCGGCCGAGGACAAGGCGACCGCCGGATCGGCGTGGACGCCGTTCGGGATCACCAGGTAGTGGCCGCCGAAGAATCGCCGGGCCGTCCAAGCGGCGGCCTCGGAGACGGCGATCCGCACGTGCAGGCGGTTCAGGACGCGGCGAGCGCCGAGCAGGTTGGCGATTCCGTTCGGGACGCGACTGGCCGAGTAGGAGTGAAACGTGCCGACGAGCGGAAGGCGGGTCCAGTCCGTGGCGACCCAGCCGGCGAGCGGCGCGACCGGCTCGTGAATGTGGACGACGTCGTAGCCGCCGCTGCGCAGCTCGTTGTGCATCGTCGCGACGCCGTAGGGCGTGATCGAGATGTTCGAGACGGCGCCGTTGGCCTTGAAACCGACCGTGCGGCCCAGCGGCACGAGGAAATCCGGAGCCTCGAGCGCCTGCGGGTGGGCGCCACGGTGCAGGGCCGCCGAGAAGGTGCCGGGCGGATCGTAGGGCGCAAGGACGCGAACCTCGTGGCCCTGCTCGAGGAAGCACTGAGCCAGCGCTTCGATGTGCCTCGTCACCCCTCCCGGATAAGTCCAGGAGTAGGGCGAGACCAAGGCGATCCGCATTTTCGCCATTTTACCCCTAGCCCCGCTGGTGGCCAGATTTCGGTCGCTTATCATCGTCGATGCCCGTGCCCGTCCGACAGTTCGTCAAATACACGTTTCTCCAGGTCGATCCAGCCTGGCGCCGGCTGGACGACGAGCACCGCGCCAGCGACAAGCGAGAGTTCATCGCCGCCTGCGAGGACTTCGCCGACGGCCATCTGCTGCGCTCGTTCTCGCTCGTCGGTACCCGCGGCGACGCCGACATGATGCTCCTCAGCCAGGCGCAGAACCTCGAGCGGATCCACGAGTTTCACGTCGTCCTCGCGCAGAGCGGGCTGATGAAGTGGTGCACGGTTCCGTATTCGCTGCTCGCGATGACGAAGCCCTCGGAGTACTCGGAAGAGTCCCGGCTCGAGGTTCGACCCGCACACGGGCGGTACCTGTTCGTGTATCCGTTCGTCAAGACGCGAGGCTGGTACGCGCTGCCGCCGGACGAGCGCTGGCGAATCATGCAGGAGCACATCAAGATCGGACGCGAGTACCCGTCCGTCGACCTCAACACGAGCTACTCGTTCGGGCTCGACGACCAGGAGTTCGTGGTCGCCTTCGAGACCGACAACCCGGCCGACTTCCTGGATCTGGTCCAGCGGCTGCGGACATCGGAATCGAGCTCGTACACGTTGCGCGACACGCCGACCTTCACCTGCATCTCCTGTTCGGTGGAGCGGGCGCTTGGCGCGCTGGACGGCGCGGCACTATCGCTGTCCGAACATCGATGAGCCCCGACCCGGCCGTTGCCCGTCAGCCGTAAGCAGGCAGCTCTCGCGCAGGCGGTCGCGGAGCTGCGCAAGGCCGATCCGGTGCTGCGCGGGCTGATCGACCGGCTCGGGCTGGAGGCGCTCGGCGACCGGCGTGCCGAGCGTCCGAAGGATCACTACGGGGCACTCGTACGCGCGATCGTCGGCCAGCAGCTCTCGACCAAGGCCGCCAGTGCGATCTACAAGCGCCTGACCGACCGATTCGGCGGCCGCACACCGACGCCCGAAGAGGTGCTGGCCGACGATCCCGAGGAGCTCAAGGTCGCGGCCGGCCTGTCGCGCGCGAAGGTCCAGTTCCTGCGCTCACTGGCCGAGCACGTGCTCGAGGGGTCGCTCGAGCTGCACAAGCTGCACAAGCTGTCCGACGAGCAGGTGATCGCCGAGCTGGTGGCGGTCAAAGGGCTCGGGGTCTGGACCGCCCACATGTTCCTGATGTTCCATCTCGGACGCCCCGACGTGCTGCCGGTCGGCGATTTGGGCATCCGCCGCGCGATCATGCTCGCCTACGACCTGCTGGAGCTGCCGGCACCGGCCGAGATCGCCCGGATCGCCGAGCCGTGGCGGCCCCACCGGACTCTGGCCTGCGAGTTCCTCTGGAGCTCGCTCGAGGCCAAGCCGGTGTAGGCGTGGAAGTGAGCGAGAAAAGACGCCAATATGGCGGCTTTTATCGCACACTTCACCGGGGCGCGATTCGGGCACGCCGGTGGCGCCGCTCGCGCGCACGCCTACCCGCCGCTCGCGCCCCGAGCGCGAGCGTCCGGCGCCGCACGTCCTAGACCGCCGAGACCTCTTCTTCTTCGGCGACGCGGAACGAGGATCCGCAGCCGCACGCGGCGATCACGTTGGGGTTCTCGACCTTGAAGCCGGCGCCCTGAAGGCTGTCCACGAAGTCGATCACGGAGCCCTTGACGTAGGGAAGGCTGGGGTTGTCGACCAGCACCCTGATCCCCTTGGCCTCGAACACCGCATCGCCGTCGCGCTGCTCGTCGAACGCCAGCGCGTACTGGAAGCCGGAGCAGCCGCCGCCCCTCACGCCGACCCGCAAACCTGCGGTCTCACCGACCGCGGCCTGGGCGGCGAGGAACTCGCGAACCTTCTCGGCGCCTTTGTCTGTGATGGTGACCATGCTTCATTCAGTATAGCGATGCGTGCTCGCTACGCTAGGTCCGTGTCGGTGTCTCCAAACGAGCTTAAAGGGCGGATCGAGGCCGGAATCCCCGGCGCGAGTGCGACCGTGACCGGAGACGGTCACCACTTCAACGCTGTCGTCTCCTCGCCGGCGTTCCGCGGCCTGAACCGCATCGCGCAGCACCGCCTCGTCTACGACGTCTTCGGTGCCGAGCTCGGCGACCGAATCCACGCCCTATCCATCCAAACGCATACCTCGACCAAGGAGGACAGCCCATGAGCGAGCAAGCCACCAACCAGATGCGCGAAGCAATCCAAAGCGCAATCGCCGAGAACCCCGTGATCCTGTTCATGAAGGGCACGCCCGATGCCCCGGCGTGCGGCTTCTCCGCACGGACAGTCGCGATGCTTCAATCGGTCGGCAAGCCGTTCGCCGCCGTCGACATCCTCCCCGACCCCCGCATCCGCCAGGAGCTCTCCGAGCTCTCGCAGTGGCCCACGATCCCGCAGCTGTTCGTCGACGGCGAGCTTGTCGGCGGCTGCGACATCGTCACCGAGATGTACGAGTCGGGAGAGCTCCACGAGACTCTGGGCCTCGAGGCGCCCAGCAATGGGGCGGCCCCGCCCGAGGCGGAGGCTGCGCCGTCGGCGCCGCTGTCGATCGAGAATCGACTCTGAGCGGACACCGATAGTCGCGCTTCGCTACTCGGACGGCGCGCTACACGCGATCGACCAGACGGCGCTGCCCTGGCGTGAGCTCGAGCTCGAGCTGCGCAGCGCCGCCGATGTCGCCGACGCGATCCGGCGCCTGTGCATCCGCGGCGCGCCACTGATCGGGGTCGCGGCCGGCTACGGGCTGGCGATCGAGCTGGCGCACGAGCCCGGGGATCTACAGAGCGCGGCCGCGACGCTGCGCGGCGCGCGCCCGACGGCGGTCAACCTGGCCCACGCGGTCGACCGCGTCGCCGAGGCGGCAAGCGAACTGCCCCTGCACCAGCGCGCGGCCGCGGCGCTCGCGCAGGCCCGCGCGATCCACCTCGAGGAGGAGGCCGCCAGCACGTCGATCGCCCGGCACGGAGCCGAGCTGCTGGCCGGCGCTCGCCGGATCCTCACCCACTGCAACACGGGCGCTCTGGCAGCGCCCGGGCGCGGCACCGCGCTCGCCGTTCTCGCCGAGCTCGCGGATCGGGGCGAGCTCCAGCTCGTGCTGGTGACCGAGTCGCGCCCGCTGCTGCAGGGCGCGAGGCTGACCGTGTACGAGCTGCGCCGGCTCGGGATCGAGCACGAGCTGCTGGTCGATGGTGCCGCCGCGGGCCTGATCGCCTCACACGACGTAGATGCCGTGATCGTCGGCTGCGACCGCGTCGCGGCCAATGGCGACGTCGCGAACAAGGTCGGGACCTACGCGCTGGCGCTCGCGGCGAGCGCAGCCGCGATTCCGTTCGTCGTCGCCGGACCGAGCTCGACAATCGATCTGAGCGCCTCGACGGGAGCCGAGATCGCGATCGAGGAGCGTGGCGCCGAGGAGGTGCTCGCAGCTCCGAGCGCCGACGGCCCCGCCGCGCTCTCGATCTCCGGGACGCGCTGCCGCAATCCGGCGTTCGATCTGACGCCGGCGTCGCTGATCACAGCGCTGGTCACCGAGCGCGGCGTCGCCCGGCCGCCGAGCGCCGGATCGATCAGCTCGCTGCTTGCGAGCGCCTGAACTCGAGGTGCTCGACGATCCGCCGCGAGTCGCTGATCACCTCGCCGCCGATCACCAGCAGCGGCACCCGGGGCTGACCGCTGAGCTCCTGCACCTCCGGCCGCCGCGAGCGGCGCTGAGGGACGCGTACCTGGGTGTACGCGACCGCATCCCGCCTCAGCGCTCGCGCGACCTTGCCGCACGGGCAGAGCCAGTCGGTCGGCGTCGTGCATCGGTAGAGCGTTGCCATCAGAGCCCGATCCGCCGCAATACCTCGCCGGTCACGCGCAGCGGGAGCGGCTGACGCGCTCCCGGCGGTGCCAGTGCCGCTCGGTCACGCTCTCGGTACCAGGCGATCGTCTCCTCGAGGCAGTCCTCGTGAGGGCTGGTCCTCCAGCCCAGCTCTCGCTTGGCCTTGGTGTTGACGAATGCCCAGCGCAGCGCGGAGGCCCGAACCTCGCTCGGCGTCGGCATCCCCCCGGGGGAGATCCGCCGGCCGGCGCTCGTCAGCGCGAGCGCCACCGGCAGCGGCAGCTTGACCGCCGGCGGCTGGACCCCGGAGAGGCGGCCGAGATCGGCGAACAGCCGGTCGAGCGTGAAGTTCCGGTTGCCGAGGATGTAGCGCTCTCCGACCCGCCCGCGCTCGTCGGCGAGGAGATGGCCGCGGGCGACGTCATGCACGCCGACGACGTTCAGCGTGCCCTCGACGTAGGCGCGAATCTGGCGGCGCAGGAACCGCCGCACGAGCACCGTCGAGGAGCGTCCCCGGTCACCCGCGCCGAGCACGTGGGACGGATTGACGATCACGACCGGGAGGCCGCGCGCGAGCAGTCGCAGGGCCAGCACCTCGGCCTCGTGCTTGGCGTCGAGGTACGGGATCGCGTAGCGGCCGGCGTCCCAGACGTTGGTCTCGTCGGCGGTTGCGCCCTCGCGGGCCGGACCGACCGCAGCCACCGAGGAGGTGTAGACGACCCGCTCCACGCCGGCCCGCAACGATTCCTCGAGCACGATCCGCGTGCCTTCCACGTTGACCGAGAACGCCGGCCCGCGGGCGGCGCTCAGGTCGGTCGTGCCGGCGAGGTGAAACACGCGCTCGACGCCGCGCAGGGAGCGCCGCACGGCCTGCCGATCGAGCACATCGGCGCGGACGGTCTTGACGCCGAGTCGCTCGAGCGTCTCGGTCCGCGAGCGCGGCCGGACGGTGGCGATCACCTCGTCGCCCCGCTCGACGAGCAGGCGCGTGACGTGCGAACCGACGAAGCCGGTCGCGCCGGTGACTAGCGTGCGCGACATTCCCCGGCGCGAGTTTAGAGGCCTCCATGCGCGCTGGTAGGGTGCGGCGCTGATGGCCGTCGCGATCGTCTCGGACACATGCCACTACCTCCCGCGCGAGGTGATCGCCGAGCACGAGATCCACCAGGTGAGCCTCTACGTCCACTCGGATGCCGGCTCGCAGCGCGAGATCGAGATCACCGATTACGACGCCTACTACCGGCGGCTGGCCGGGGCCGCCGAGCTGCCCACCACATCGCAGCCGTCGATCGGGGACTTTCTCGCCGTCTACGAGCCGCTCCTCGACGCCGGCCGTGAGATCGTCTCGATCCACCTCGCGGGCGGTATGTCGGGAACCGTCACCTCGGCCGAGCAGGCTCGCGAGCAGCTTGGTCCCCGGGCCGCGAGCGTTCACGTGATCGACTCGGCCACGGCCTGCGGCGGTGAGGGCCTGGTGATCCTGGCCGCGGCGGCCGCGGCGCGCAGCGGCGCCGGCGGCGCCGATGTCGCGGCCCGGGCACAGCGGGCACGCTCCGAGCTGAAGATGTGGTTCGCGATCGACACGCTCGAGTACCTGCGCAAGGGCGGCCGGATCGCCGGGGCCCAGGCCTGGCTCGGCTCCGCCCTGAAGATCAAGCCGATCCTCACCGTCGAATCGGAGATCACGCCGGTCGAGCGCGTCCGCACCTCGCGCCGCGCCTTCGAGCGGATGGTCGAGCTGCTGCGAAGCCTCAAGGACGACGGCTCGGACGGCTACATGGTGCAGCACATCCAGGCCCCCGATCAGGCCGCACAGCTGGCGGCTCGCGGGACCGAGATCTTCGGCTTCCCGCCGCGCGTGATCTCGGAGATCGGCCCGGTGATCGGGACCCACGTCGGCCCGGGCCTGCTCGGCGCGGGCGGACTGCCGAGCTCGTATCTCTAGCGCCTGCGCTTGCGGCGCCGGCGCCCGAACGTGAGCGCGCCGAGTGCCGCGATGCCGCCGCCGAGGACGAAGCCGGCGACGCCGGCGCCGATCAGGATCTGCGGCTGGTGCTGGCGGATCTGCGAGCGCCAGTCGGTCAGCTGGACGAGCTCGACTCGGAGCTTCTCGACCGCTGTGCCGAGCTCCTGGCGGTTCTGCTCGATCGAGGAGCGGATCTGCTCGGGAGAGCGCGTGGCCATCAGGCCCCTCCCCCGGGCTTCACCGTCGCGCGGATCTTCTTGGCTTCGTCGATCGCCATCGTCGGCGTCGGCGCTCCGACCTTGAACTTGCGCCAGGCGAACAGGAAGGCGAACAGGGTCAGCGCAAGCAGGGCGACGAAGACGATCGCAAATCCAAGCCACAGCGACGCGATCAGCGAGTTGAGCGCCCAGGCCAGGGTCAGCAGCCCGAACACGATCGCGAACACTCCGAACACCGCGCCGACGGCAACCGCAGCCGCCCCGCGGCCGAGGCTCGAGATCTTCGTCTTGACCTCGACCTTGGCCAGCTCGATCTCGTCGCGGACGAGGACGCTCAGCCGCTCGGAGACCTCCGTGATCGCGGTCGCGACGTTCTGCTGCTGTCGGTCGTCAGCGGCCAAGGCGCTTGAGGATCATGGCGAGCACGAGCCCACCGGCGAAGGCGCCGGCGACGGCCACCTCGGGACGTTCGCTGGCGACGGTCTCGGCCGACGAGCCCGGCGGCACCGGGGGGAGCGCGACGGGGGGCTCAGGCGCGGGCTCGGTGGGCACCGCGGGCGCGGCTGCCACCGGAGCCTCGGCGGCTGCCGGAGTCGCGTCCGCCGCCGGAGCCTCCGTCACCTCTGTCGCCGGCTCGGGGGCCGACTCCGGGGTCTGCGGCTGGTCGCTCACTCGGGCGGATCTTCGCCGAAGACGCGGGTCCAGATCAGCGTGGCCAAGCGGGTCGTGGCGAGGCTTGCCGCCGCGCCGATCCCGGCCAGCAGGCCTGACCACATCAGGCGCTTGACAAGAGGACTTTCGGTCATCGCGTGGGATTCAATCAGACTTGGCGCTCGCGGCTCGGGCGGCTCGGCGTCCACGGTCCGGGGGCGTCAGCCCTCCAGGCCCCGGCAGATCGTCTCCACGATCAGCAGCTTGGCGCGATCGAGGTCGTCCTGGTCGAGCGAGACGTCGTCGAAGATCCAGCCGGTCAGCACCTGCTCGACCGAGCCGTAGAAGGCCTGAGCCGCGAATTCCGGCGTCACGTCGGAGCGGAAGATCCGCTCCTGCTGCGCCTGGTGGACGATTGCCGCGATCAGCGCGTAGGCCTCACGGATCTCGGCCAGATGCGTGCGCCCGAATGTGTTCGCGGCCCGGGTGACCTCGACGATGATCACCTTCATCAGCTCGGGGTCGTGGCGGTAGGAGTCGAAGATGAACGACGCGATCGCGTAGAGCTTGTCCCGCGGCGAGCGCTGGGAGGCGTCGGCGGCCTCGATCGCGGCCAGCATCAGGTTCCAGCGCTCGAGGAACAGCGTGTCGAGGATCTGGTCCTTGGACTGGAAGTAGTGATAGACGAGCCCGTAGGCGACGCCGGCCTCGTCGGCGATATCGGACACGCGGCAGGTGTGAAAGCCCTGGCGGGCGAAGACCCTGACCGCGGCGTCAAGGATCACCCGTCGCTTGTCGGTGGCGGTCGTCATCAGCCGCTCCAGTCGTAGGCCTGGGGACGGCGGTTGGCCAGCGAGGGGAGCTTGCGGCGCACGGCGCGCAGCGCGTCGATGTCGAGCTCGGCGACGATCACCGTCTGCTTGTCGGGCGCGCTTGCCAGCACCACGCCCCAGGGATCGACGATCAGCGACCGGCCACCGCTACGGAAGCCGCCCGGGTGGGTGCCGATCTGGTTCGGGGCGATCACGAAGCACTGGTTCTCGATCGCCCGGGCGCGCACCAGGACCTCCCAGTGGTCGCGGGTAGTGGCGAGCGTGAACGCCGCCGGCACCGTGATCAGCTCAGCACCGCGAACGGCCAGGATCCGGTAGAGCTCCGGGAAGCGCAGGTCGTAGCAGATCGTCATCCCGAGCCCGAGGCCACCGGCGAGCCGGCTCAGCACGATCTCATCGCCCGGCTGCTCGGTCGCCGACTCGGCGTAGACCGTGCCGTCGACCTCGACGTCGAACATGTGGATCTTGCGGTACACGGCCTTCAGCTCGCCGTCCGGGCCGACGTGCACGCTCGTGTTGGCGCTCTTGTCCTGACCCGGGACCCGTTCGACGATCGAGCCGGCGAGGAGGTCGATCCCGAGCTCGCGCGCAGTCGCCCGCACCCATGAGATCGCCGGTCCGTCCAGCGTTTCGGCGCCGGCCTCGAGCAGCTCGTCGGGCCCGAGCACGGTCCATTTCTCCGGCAGCGCGACGAGCTCCGCGCCGAGCGCGGCCGCCTCGCGAACGAGCCGGTCAGCGGTCGCGAGATTGCCGTCTCTGTCCTCGCCAGCGGTGAGCTGGACTGCGCCTACGCGCATCGTCTCCATCCTGATTGACTGGTCAGTCAGATATCAGGATACCGCTGGCCTCCCCGGTCGAAGCATACGATCGCAGATCCAGATGAAGTCCTCGCTTCCCTACCGCGGGACATTCGGCGATCCGCGCCCGGCGGGCCTCGGGCACCTCGCGCTCCCGCCGGCGCCGATGCCACCCCGCCAGGGCCTTCGTCCGCTGAAGTCCTGGCGCTACGTCGGGATCTTCGGACCCGAGCTGATGCTGTGCCTGGCCTCGGTCAGGATCGGGCCGGGACGGCAGGCATTCTGGGCGGTCTGGGATCGCCGCGGACGCCGGCTTCACGGACGGACGGCGATCGGGCGGGGAGCGGTCGAGCTCGAACTCGGGCGCGCCCGGGTGAACGCAGATCGGGGGGTGACGATCGACCTCGAGCTCGAGGAGGCTCCCGGGGTCGAGACCGTGTGCGCGAGTGGCGATAGCTATGCGTGGACCCGGAAGCAGGGTGGCATCGCCGTCCACGGAACCGTCACGCTCGCGGGCACGCGCCACGCTCTCGAGGGCCGCGCGGTGGTCGACGACACCGCGGGCTACTACGAGCGCCACACGCGCTGGCGCTGGTGCGCGGGAGTCGGCAAGTCAGCCGATGGGCGGAAGCTGGCCTGGAATCTCGTCGAGGGCGTCAACGACCCGCCGGCCGGGAGCGAACGCACCCTGTGGGTCGACGGAGCGCCCCGCGAACTGGAACCGTCGCGATTCGCCCCGGGCCTGACGGCGGTCGGCGGGCTGCGGTTCAGCGCCGAGGCCACGCGGGTGAGCCGGCAGGATCTGATCCTCCTTCGGAGCTCCTACCGCCAGCCGTTCGGGACCTTCGAAGGGGAAATCGGCGGTATCGAGCTCGCCCACGGCTACGGCGTCATGGAGGACCACGATGTCTGGTGGTAGCTAGTCGACGACGCCGCGGTGGCGACGGAGCGCCGCCAGCAGCAGCTTCGAGTGCATCGCGCCGATCAGCTCGCGCAGCGGCTCGGCGCCGGAGGAGATGATCTCGACCGCGCGCTCGACGTCGACTCCGCCCGCGAGACGGTCGAGCAGCACCCGCACCTCCTCCTCGACCAGCGGCGCCAGCGCCTCGCGATAGCGCAGCGTGTCGTAGACCGTGAAGCCGATCGCCTGCTCGTAGCCGCCGGCGCGAAAGCGGGAGATCGCTTCGATGATCGCCACGTCGTCGGCGTCGTAGCCGCGGGAGCTCGGGGTCAGCACCTCGAGCTCCTCCAGGCGCTCGAGCACGTTGCCGGGCAGATCGTAGGTCTCGCGCACGCGCGCACGGGAAACCCTGCCCGTCTCCCCCGCCTCGATCGCCCGCTCGAGGATGCGGTCCTCCAGCTCGATCATCCGCGCGGCCCGCTGCGGGTCCTCGCTCATCACCTCGCGGATCACCCGCAGCGGCATGAAGCGCTCCTCCTGCAGGCGCTTGATCAGACGGATCCGCTCGACGAACTCCTCCGGGTAGTAGGCCATGTTGCGGCTCGTGCGCAGGACGTCGTCGTCCGAGCCGAGCAGGCCCTCGCGCAGGTAGTGCTTGATCGTGCCGGAGCTGACACCCGAGCGTTCGGCCAGCTCGCTCATCTTCAGCAGCCCGCTGGTCGCGCTCACGCCGCGTGGGCCTGTCGCGATGGCGGTTCGACCCCGAGCAGAGCGCGCGCCTCCTGCACGCTCGCCGGGCGCCGGCCGCAGTCCAGCACCAGCTGGCGCGCCTTGGCGATCAGGTCACCGTTCGAGCGAGCCATCTCGCCGCTCGGGAGGTAGAAGTTGTCCTCGAGCCCGACCCGGACCGAGCCGCCGAGGGTCAGCGCCGCGGCGACGAGCATCCACTGGTCGCGTCCGATCCCGATCACCCCCCAGTGGTGGTGCCCGGCGGGCAAGTTGTCGGCCATCGCGGCCAGGTTGCGGGCGCTGGCGGGGACGCCGCCGACGACCCCCATCACGAAGTCGGCATGCAGCGGCGAGCCGAGCAGGCCCATGTCGACGAGTGGCTCCAGCGAGCCCACGTGGCCGAGGTCGAAGCACTCGTGCTCGGGCTTGATCCGCAGCCGCCGCATCGCCTCGAGCAGCTCGATGATCTCCTCGAACGGGTTCTCGAACACGAACTTGAACACGAAGTCCTTGCGCGAGCGCGAGTACTTGGCGTAGTTCATCGAGCCCATGTTGAGCGCCGCGACCTCCGGACGGCAGGCCTCGAGGTAGGCGATCCGCTTGGCCACCGGCACCCCGACGGTGCCGGTCGAGAAGTTGATGATCGCCGCGTCGCCGACCTCCTGGCGGATCGCGTCCTTGATCGCCTGGAAGTCCTCGATCTCGTAGCTCGGCGCACCATCGGGACTGCGGGCGTGGATGTGGATGTGGACGCCGCCCTCGTCGACGATCCGCCGCGCCTCGGCGGCGTACTCCGCCGGCGTGTAGGGAATCGCCGGGCACTGGTCGCGATTGGCGATCGCGCCCGAGATCGCGCACGTGATGATGGCCGGATCCTCGACACTCATACGGGAACGACCCCGGATCGCTTCCACGGACGCTGCACCCGCTTGCCGGCCGCCATCTCGAGCCCGCGGCAGATCGTCGCCCGCGTCTCACGCGGGTCGATCACGTCGTCGATCATGTCGTTGCCCGCGGCCACGTACACGTCGATGATCTTGCGGAACTCGTCGATCAGCTCCTGACGCTTCGCCGCCGGGTCCTCGGCCTCCTGGACCTGCTTTCGGAAGATGATCTCGACCGCGCCCTCGGCCCCCATGACGCTGATCTCGGCCGAGGGCCAGGCGACGATCAGGTCAGGCTCGTAAGCGCGGCCGCACATCACGTAGTAGCCGGCGCCGTAGGCCTTTCGCAGCACGACGGTGACCTTGGGGACGGTCGCGTTGGCCGTCGCGTAGAGCATCTTTGCGCCGTGACGGATGATCCCGGCCTGCTCGACCTTGGTCCCGACCATGAACCCCGGGACATCCATCAGATAGACGAGCGGGATCCCGTAGGCGTTGCACAGGTTGATGAACCGCGCCGCCTTGTCGGCGGAGTCGTTGTCGAGGATCCCTCCGAGGTGCTTGGGCTGGCTGGCGACGATCCCCGCGGGACGCCCGCCGAACCGCGCCAGACAGGTGATGATCGTCTTGGCGAACTGCGGCTTGAGGTCGAAGTAGGCGCCGTCGTCGACGATCCGCCGGATCACCTCGTACATGTCGTAGGGCTTGCGGTTGGATTCGGGCAGGACGTCGAGCAGGTCCTCGTCGGCGCGATCGATCGGATCGGCCGTCTCGAGCATCGGCGGGGCCTCGTCGCAGCTCTGGGGGAAGTAGCTCAGGTACGCTTTTATCGAGGCGATGCACTCCTGATCGTCGGCCACCTCGAGGTCCCCGACGCCCGACTTCCGGCAGTGCACACGCGAGCCTCCGAGCTCCTCCTGGGTCACGTCCTCGCCGACCGCGGCGCGCACCAGATGCGGACCGGCGAGCGCCATCGACCCCCGCCCCTTGACCATCGGGACGAAGTCGGCCAGCCCCGGGATGTAGGCCGTGCCCGCCGCACACGGGCCCATCAGTGCCGCGACCTGGGGGATCACGCCGGAGTTGATCACCTCTTCCCGGAACAGATGCCCGGAGCCCGCGAATAGGGAGCCGACCGCCTCCTGGATCCTCGCCCCGGCGGAGTCGAGCAGCCAGACGAGCGGCATGCGCTTGCTGAGCGCGAGCTCACGCAGGCGCCCGACCTTCAGCTCGCCGGTCATCCCCATCGACCCGGCCATCACGGTGAAGTCGTAGGCCGCGACCGCGGTCAATCGCCCGTTCACCTTGCCGTAGCCGGTGATGACGCCGTCGGCGGGTGCCTGCTTGCCATCCATCGCCCGCTGGGAGAAGTGCGGGCGGCCGTGGATTCCGAGCTCGACGAACGTTCCCTCGTCGATCAGCAGCGAGATCCGCTCGCGAGCGGTCAGCTTCTCGCGCTCGTGCTGGAGCGCGATCTTTTCCTCACCGCCGCCCAGCTTCAGCCGCTCGCGCCGCTCGCGCAGGTCCTCGACGAGCGGGCGCAGCAGGCTGGTGGAGGGAGAGTCGGTGGCCACGGATCGGCGCGGGCGAGAAGTGAGACGTTCTACTTCTAACTGTGCCGAGCCGGGCGGCGAACGTCAAGCGGCCGCGCACTGGGGCGGCGGGGGTTCCCGTGGCGCAGTGGCGCTTCGGGTTCCCGTGGCGCCGTGGCGCTTCAGGTGCCCGGCGGGGCGCGATTTGTTGCGGGACCGCGTCAAAACCGGCACCCGGGAGGGCGGGTCGGTGGGGGCTGGGGCCTCTCCAGATGTGTGAGTGCGAAAAGAGACGGCTCAGGCCGAGCGCGAGTGTTGGCCGAGGGGGTTGGCCCGGCGGGGTCGGATTCCGGCCATCCTGGGCCACACCTCGTGAAAGTGCTTGGTGCGCGGTCTGAGATTCGCCTTTTCGGCACCAAGTCAGAGCGGATCGAACAGATCGCTCGAGTGCAGCGCGGCCGAGTGTCGCGAACGCAGCTGCTCGCGGTCGCAATCAAGCGCAAGGCGATCGCCCGGAGGGTCGCGACGGGCTATCTGATCCAACTGCACCGATGCGTGTTTGCCGTCGGGCACCTGGCCCCCACCTCGCTGGGGGACGAAACCGCGGCGCTTCTCGCCTGTCGGGAGGGGGCGGTCCTCAGCCACTACACCGCGGCCCGGATCTGGGGCATCCTGCCGCCGGGCAGCGGCGATGGGCTCATCCACATCACTGTCGAGGGCGAGCGAACCACCCGCATCCCCAACACCACCGTCCACCGCACCCGTGACCTCCAGCCACGAGACATCCGCATCCACGAGCGCCTCCCGCTCACCTCCCCCGCCCGCACCGTGCTCGACCTCGCCCCTCTCCTCACCCTCCGGGAGCTCGAACGCGCCCTCGACCAGGCGCTCATCAACCACCTCACCAGCCCCTCCCAGATCAGAGAGCTCCTCGACTGCGCTCCCGGCCGCGCCGGCACCACCCGGCTCAAGGCCCTCGCCACCCGCGCGACCACCACCCGCACCCGCTCAGAAGCCGAAGAGCGCTTCCTCGCCCTGATTCGCGCCGCCGAACTCCCCCACCCGGAAGTGAACGCCCCGCTCCACGACTACGAGATCGACTTCCTGTGGCGCGACCGGCGCTTCGCGGTCGAGATCGACGGCTACGCCTATCACTCCACCCGCACCGCCTTCGAACACGACCGGCGCAAAGACGCCCATCTCCAAGCCGCCGGCTTCACCACCATGCGAGTCACCTGGATGCAGCTGGAACACGATCGTTTTCCGCTCGTGGCCCGCCTCGGCCGCGCTCTCGGCGCAGGCGACAGCGCCTAGCTTCCGATCAGATCTCCCAGCGAGCGGCGCTGCGCTCCGGCCGGGTCGAAGTTCGACGGCCCCAGCCACGCCCCGAACCCACTCCGGACGGCCGGCCATCTGGAGTCGGTGATCGCGTACCACGCGGTGTCGCGGTTGCGGCCCTTGACCACCATGTGCGACTCGAACACGCCCTCGAACCGGAAGCCGAAGCGCTCGGCGGCCCGGCGGGAGGCGGCGTTGAGCGCGTTGCACTTCCACTCCAGCCGCCGGTAGCCGAGCTCGTCGAAGGCATGACGGGCGAGCAGGAAGATCGCCTCGGTGGCGGCAGTTGAGCGTTGGAGCCCAGGACCGAACCAGATGTTCCCGATCTCGATCACGCCGTGCTCAGGTGCGATCCTCAAGTAGGAGGCAACACCATGCGGACGCCCGTCAGCCCGGGGCACGACCGAGAAGAACAGCGGGTCCTCGGATCGCTGCTGCTCGGCCAGAGCGCTGCGAAGCGCGCCGGCGTCGGCGTACGGCCCGTCGGACAGGTAGGTCCAGATCGACGGGTCACCGTGGGGATCGTGCGATGCGGCGTAGAGCGGATCGGCATCAGCCTCGGCGTCCAGCGGGCGCAGCAACACGTGAGAGCCCGGCAGCGCGACCCGCTGCGGCCGCCGGGCGGACCTCCAGTCCAGCTCGCGGCCTAGCGACCCTTCCACTCGGGCTCGCGCTTCTCGAAGAACGCCTTCACGCCCTCCTGGATGTCCTCGGTCGAGAACGCGATCGTCAGCTGCGAGCGCAGGAAGTCGAGCGCGTCGGCCAGGGCCATGTCCTGCTGGCGGAACATGGCGTCCTTGCCGAGCTTCATCAGGGCCGGCGACTTGGCCGCCAGCTTCCCGGCCCAGTCGGCGACCGCGGCGTCGAACTCGGCCGGGGCCACGACGCGGTTGACGATCCCGATCCGTTCGGCCTCGGCGGCCGAGATCTGCTCGCCGAGCAGCATCATCTCGGCGACCTTCTTGCGCGGGACGTTGCGGTAGATCAGCGCCATGATCATGAACGGGAACAGCCCGATGTTGATCTCCGGCGTGCCGAACCGCGCGCCCTCGCGCGCCACCACCAGATCACAGGCCAGCGCCAGCCCCAGCGCCCCGGCCAGCACATGACCGCCGGCGGCGCAGATCGACGGCTTGCCGAGCTCTCCGAGCAGCCTGAACACGGCCGGGAACCGCTCGCTGGCGAAGTGCTTGTGCACGAGCGGGACCTCGGCGGCGAACCCGCCCAGGTTGCCGCCGCTCGAGAACACCTTCTCGTGCGTGGAGGCCAGCACGACACAGCGAACCGCCGGGTCGTCCCGCGCCGCCTCCAGCGCGGCGGTCAGCTCGGCCAGGACCTGGTCCGACAGCGCGTTGCGGGTCTCGGGCTGGTCGAGCGCGATGGTCGCGACCCCGGTCTCGGACACGTCGTAACGGATCGTCGCGTAGGACATCGCGCGGCAATCATGACGGGTCGGGGAGGGAGACCGGGTCGCCGCTCCGGCCGCGCAAGGAGCGCGAACTACTTGATCTCGGTTGCCTTGTCCGCGTCCACCGGGAGCAGGAACGGGCGCCAGCACGCGCCCTTGAAGTGGAACATCACCGTCCCGTTCCCGAAGCCGTAGGAGACCCGACCGCCATCGCCCTCAGGGATCGGTCTGCTCGAGCAGGATGTGCTCGGGCGGCTGGCCGGCCGGATGGATGACGGTGGTGATCACGGCGTCGAACCAAGGATGCACCAGGCTTGAAGCTCAGCACTCGGTTTCCGATCAGCCGGTTCTTGGCCACCTCGAGGCAAAGAGCCTTGGCCTGGAATGCCTGGCCGGCGACGGTGACCTTGAACCCTCCCACCGCCGCGGTCGCCCCGACGAGGCCAAGCGCCGGATCGCGCGAGGGGTCGAGAAGCGCATGGCGGAATGATCAGCTCACTCGCCCTCGCTGTCCAATACGTAATTTCCCGTCTCCGATAGGCCGGGCTTCTACCTCGACAGAGTAGAAAGTAGAAAGTCTTACTGTTAGCTTTGCCCGGGCGACCAGACTTCAGGAGGAGCACCGAGATGGCCACCGCCGACGTCCTCAAGCCCGACTACGCCAACCAGCGCAAGTCGTTCATCTTCACCGACGAGCACGAGCAGCTGCGCGACTCGATCCGCCGGTTCGTGACCAAGGAGCTCCAGCCCCACGCCGAGGAGTGGGAGGAGACGACGTTCCCCGACTGGGTGTTCGAGCGAATGGGCGAGCTCGGCTTCCTCGGCCTCGACAAGCCCGAGGAGTACGGCGGCCAGGGCGGCGACTACTACACCAGCCTGGTGCTGGCCGAGGAGATGGTGCACGCCCATTCCGGCGGCGTCGCGATGGGGGTCGCGGTCCAGACCGACATGGCGATGCCGCCGATCCTGGCCTTCGGCACCGAGGAGCAGAAGCGGGAGTGGGCCGCGCCGGCGATCAAGGGAACGAAGATCCTGAGCATCGGGATAACCGAGCCGGACGCCGGCTCCGACGTGGCCGGGATCAAGACCCGCGCGGTCAAGGACGGCGGCGACTACGTGATCAACGGCTCCAAGACCTACATCACCAACGGTCACCGGTCGCACGGGATCGTGCTGGTGACGAAGACCGATCTCGACGCGGGTTACGACGGTTTCACCCTGTTCATCGTGCCGATGGACGCCCCCGGCGTGATCCGCGAGAAGCGCCTGCAGAAGCTGGGGATGCACTCCTCGGACACCGCGCTGCTCGCGTTCCAGGACGTGCGCGTGCCGGAGTCAGCCGTCCTGGGCCAGGTCGGAAAGGGCTTCTTCCACGTCATGTGGGAGCTCCAGGGCGAGCGGCTGATCGGAGCCGCGGGCTCGGTGGCCGGCGCCCAGCACGTGTTCGACCGCACGCTCAAGTACGCCAAGGAGCGCAAGGCGTTCGGAAGAGAAATAGGCCACTTCCAGGTGATCCGCCACAAGTTCGCCGAGATGGCGACCAAGATCGAGACCGCCAGGCAGATGGTCTACACCACCGCGTGGCGCTTTCAGAACGGCGAATACCCGGTGCGCGAGATCACGATGGCCAAGCTCTACGCCGCCCGGATCTCGGTCGAGGTCGCGGACGAGTGCATCCAGATCCACGGCGGCGCGGGCTATATGAAGGAGTACGGGATCGAGCGCTCGTGGCGCGATTTGCGCCTGAACCGGATCGGCGCCGGAACCGACGAGATCATGCTCGACGTGATCGGCCGCTCCTACGGGCTCTAGGCCAGAACGGCTACCAGCGAACCGCGCTGTGGAT
>DATCNP010000125.1:0-10889 GCA_036565205.1 Solirubrobacteraceae bacterium
CCGCTGGACGACGAGCCGCTGCAGCGCCGGCGACAGCCCTCGCAGCCGCGCGAGCGCGATCTCGCTCCGGCCGGCCAGCACGTCGTCGACCAGCTCGTCGAGCACCTCACCCTCCTCGCGGAGGATCCGCGCCAGCGCCAGCACGTTGTCCTCGGCCGCCGGGTGGATCGAGCGCAGCGCCGGCAGCACGTCTACGCGCACGCGTCCGCGCGCGTAGACCTCGGAGTCGTTGGTCTCGTCCTCGCGCCAGGCCAGCCCGCGTGAACTGCAGTAGGCCGCGGTCTCCTCGCGCGTGAACGAGAGCAGCGGACGGACCAGCGGACCCTCACGCTCGCGCATGCCGTAGAGCGCGCGGCGGCTCGGCGATGAAGCCAGCCGGTAGAGGATCGTCTCGACTTGATCGGTGGCCGTATGCCCCGCGGCCAGCACCGCGCCGCGATCGAGGGCGAGCTGCGTGCCGGCGCCGTAGCGCTCGGATCGAGCCCAGGCCTGGAGGTTCCCTGACCCCGGGCGCCGCGGCCGGCGGACATCGAGCGGAATCCCGAGCCGCCCACAGAGCTGCGCGCAGTGGTGCTCATCGGCATCCGCCGCGTCGCGCAGGCCGTAGTTCAGATGCAGCGCGGTGACCTGCTCGCGACCGGCGATCCGCACCGCCAGGTCGAGCAGGCAGGTCGAATCCCGGCCCCCGGAGAGCAGCACCACGGCCGGAGCGCCGGACTCCAGCAGCCCCCGCGAGCGCACGCGTTCCAGCACGCTCACTCCTCCGCGCGCTGGCGGGCGATGAAGACCTCCGTGGCCTCGCTGAAGCCCTTGAGCTTGACCTTGGCGATCCGCTCGAACTCGAGGTGCGAGCCGGCGCACTCGACAACCGGGCGTGTAGCCAGCACCTCGCCGGCGGCCGACCGTGCCGCCACCCGCGAGGCGATGTTGACATCCCGCCCGTAGTGGTCGCCGTCGCGATACAGAGCGACGCCGTAGTGGATTCCGATCCGCGGCAGGGGCCGCTCGACCTGCAGACGCTGGAAGCCGACCGCCCAGTCGATCAGGCCACCGGCGTCCGGGCTGGCGATCATCACCTCGTCGCCGATCGTCTTGATCACCCGAGCCTCGTCGGGAAGCGTGTTCTCGACCCCCTCGACGAACCGCTCGACCGCGTCGAGCGCGGTCAGCTCACCCTCCTCCTCGGTCAGCCGCGTGTAGCCCGCGAGGTCGGCGAAGGCGATCGCCACCCGCATCCGCCCGAGATCCTCGCTCCCGCTCAAATCTGACTCCATGTGGCCGACCACCTCCTGCTCGACGAAGTGCTGGAGATAGCGCTGGTGGATCTGGTCCATGACAGGCGAAGCGAGCGGCAGCACCTCGCGTGAGAGCGCCAGCATCTGCTCGGCCGTCTCGACGCCAGTCGCGCCCGAGCGCATCAAAGGCTCGTGAACGTAGAGGTGGAACAACCTCACCTCGGCGTCCGCGACCTGGGCGATCGCCTGGCCGTAGACGCGGACGAGCTGGAGCAGCGCCGCCAGCGGGAACCCGGCGTCCAGCACCGCCCCTAGGTAACGGAGCAGCTCGACCTCATCGGCGGAGATCGACTCGCCATCGCGACTGCCGATCCCGAGCCCGGCCAGGATCCGCCTCACCAGGCCCTCCTCGAGCCCGGCCTCAATCGCGGCCTGAGGCAGCGAGTAGGCCAAATCAGCTGCGGGGAAGAGCTCGTCCAGGAACCCGAAGGCGAGCCTGCCCTCCTTGGTCGCCTTGCGGATCTCGGCCAGCGACTTGCCGCGCTCGCGCATCCTCGCGACCACCCGCGCGTGCCCGACGGCGGCGGGCGTCCGCTCTCCCGAGTATTGAGGAATCATCCTGGCCCGAACCCAGCGCCTCAGCGTTGCGCTCGATACGCCCGCGCGTCGCGCAGCCTCGTCGAGCGTCATCCGACGCCTGGGCACATGGGTCGGCGACGGGGTCTCAGTGAGGTTGAGGCCCCGCCGCCCGCGGACATCACGGCCCGCTGCGTCGGCCGTCGGCGCTCGTCACGTTTCCGGCGGCGCCTCGCGGGTGCGCGCGGTGGCGCCCCCACGTTCCGGCCTGTTGCCTTGCTCGTATCGGAAGGTCTACTCGCCATCGTGGCCCATGTCAACGCCAGTGGCGAAATTCATCACTCGCCTCCGGGTCACGCCTCCAGGTGCGGATAGTCGGCGGACACCATCTCGCGGTAACGCCCATAGAGCGGCTTGGTGATCGGGATCAACGCCAGCGCCGCCTTGACGTCGCCTCCGGCCTTGATCCGCCGCCGCGCGATCGCGATCGCGACGTTCTCCTTGCCCTGGAAGTACCGGTTCGCCGTCTCGGAGCTCATCGACATCTTGACCTTCGGCTCCCAGTCGATCTCGTCCGACCATTCCCAGGCCAGGTTGGGCTCGTCGGGGCCGCCGGCGCGGATGTTGACCACCAGATCGAGGTCGGTGAACTCGAACCGCTGTGGCGTATTGGCCTCCCGCAGCTTCGGGCCCATCGCCGGGTCCTCACTCATCAGCGTGAACGTCCGGTCCATCACTTCACGAAACTCGCTCGCCGATTTGAAGGCTGCGCTCATCGATCCCCCCGCTCCGGATCTCGGTTGACGGCGCCCAGTCTAACCTCGCGCCTCGTGCCGAACACGATCCATCTGCGGCCCACGGCGCCCCTCGCCGAACGCGTACTCCTGCCAGGAGACCCGGGCCGAGCGCTCCTGCTCGCCCAGGCGCTGCTGGAGGGACCGCGGATGTTCAACCACAATCGCGGTCTCTGGGGTTACACGGGTCAGGCGGTTGATGGCAAGCCGCTGAGCATCCAGAGCACGGGTATGGGAGGCCCGAGCGCGGCGATCGTGATCACCGAGCTGCTGGCGCTCGGGGCCAAGCGGCTGCTGCGGGTCGGGACATGCGGAGGCCTCGAGGACTCCCTGGCGCTCGGTGAGCTCCTGATCGCCAGCGCGGCGATCAGCGACGACGGCACGAGCCGAGCGCTGTCGGACGGTGAGCATGTCCTGCCCGCCAGCCCGGCGATGCTCGACGCGCTGCTCGGCGCCGCGGGCGGCGAGGCCCGGGCGGGGTACGTCGTCACGACCGATCTCTTCTACGACGGCCCCCGAGGCTCAGAACGGCGCTGGCTGGCGGATGGGGCCCTGGCGGTCGAGATGGAAACCGCGACGCTGTTCGCGCTCGCCGCCCGGCACGGATTCGAAGCCGGCTCGCTGCTGATCGTCTCCGACCTGTTGGTGCCGAGCCGTAGGCGGATCGATGAGGACCGGTTGCGCTCGGCGGAGCACCGGCTGGGCGAGCTCGCCGTGCGAGCGCTCGGACTTGCTGCGGCGCACCCTGAGCCCGAGGCGGCTTAGCTCGACGGGTTCCCGGCGGTTAGCTCGCGCTCGCGAGCGCCTTCTCGACCCGCGCGAGCTGCTCCTCGATCGTGGCCAGGCGCTGCTCGATCGCCGCGCCGCCGCCGAGACCCTGGAGCTTCTGCTCGAGGCGGTCGAGGCCGTCCTCGATGCCCTCGAGGCGCTGGGAGACCGAGCGGATCCGTCGCGTCAGGCGCTCGAGGTCGCTGGCCGACGGGAGGTTCAGCGCCCCCATCGCCACCTCCTGTGCGTGGACCGCGCGCTCGCGGGTCTCGAACGCGCGGGTGAGCGCGCCGCTCACCACCGGATTCTCGAGCAGCTCCTGGGCGAACTTGCCGATCGCCTCCTCGCCCTGCTTGGTCACACGCTGTCTCAGGCCTTGCTCGTCGGTCATCCGGCGCCTGACTGTACCGGGTGCCGGCGCACCGGGGCCGGTGCGCCCGGGTTTTCGCAGAGCTCGATATTGACGTGAGCCTGAGAGTCTGCATCAAAACGCAAAGATCACGAAGATGGGGGCATCACAACACCCAGTTCTGGGTAAAACGTGCGCGTACGGGGCCCGATTTCGGGGCTCCTCGGCGCTCCAACAGGGAACGGTTCCGCGTTGCATTGCTCCGTAGCAGCCAGTAGCGTCCGTAAAGTCCGTGACCGTGTCACGGCAGTGAGCATGCGCACGCAGTCAGCAGGAGGAGTTGCGCCGAGTTGTTGATGAGGCGAAAGCTGATCTTGGCAATCACGCTGGCGGGCACGTCGCTCGCCGGTTTGTCTGCGCTCGCCTCGCCGATCGCCTCGGCGAGCACGTGCACGCTCACGGTCAAGCTTCTCACTGGCCAGACTGCAACTTTCCCGATCGCCGCCGGCGCTCCGATCTCCTCCGTTCAGCTCCCCCCAGGCGCAGTCGTGGTGTCCGAGACCTGCGCTCCTGCGCCGCCGCCGTCCTCGTCCTCGACCTCGACGACGACCAGCTCCAGCTCGTCGCCGACAAGCAGCAGCACCAGCTCGAGCTCCTCCGGCTCGAGCAGCTCCAGCTCCTCGCACTCCTCGTCCTCCTCGTCCTCCTCTTCCTCGTCGTCCTCGACCTCGACCACCGGTTCAGGCAAGCCACCGCGCTCGAGCAGCGGTAAGCGTCAGAAGCCCTCGAGCGTCAACACCACGACGACCGCCCCCCGCCGAGCCAGCAAGCCCAAGCCGCCGAAGGCGAGCCTCCCGACCGGCAAGGGCGTGCCAAAGCCGTCGAATCCGACCTTCTCGCTGTCGCTTCCGGGCCCGGCTCCGATCGGCGTACCCAACTTCTTCATCGACTCGTTCCAGATCCCGCCGTTCCTGCTTCCGATCTACCAGGCCGCCGGAGTGGAGTACGACGTTCCCTGGCAGGTTCTGGCGGCGATCAACGAGATCGAGACCGACTACGGACGCAACCTCTCGGTCTCATCCGCCGGCGCGGTCGGATGGATGCAGTTCCTGCCCTCGACGTGGAAAACCTGGGGCGTGGACGCAAACGGTGACGGCGTCGCGGACCCGTACAACCCGGTCGACGCGATCTTCAGTGCCGCCCGGTACCTGCACGCCGCGGGGGCCTCGAAGAGCGTCCCGACCGCGATCTTCGCTTACAACCACGCCTCGTGGTACGTCCAGTCCGTTCTCCTGCGGGCCAAGCTGATCGGCGGCATGCCCGATGCGCTGATCGGAGCGCTCTCCGGCCTCGTCCAGGGCCACTTCCCGATCGCGGCGCCGGCCAAGTACGCCGATGGTGGGGTGCCCAGGCTCGCCAAGCGCCGGGTCAAGAGCGGCAATGCGGCGATCCCGGTCGTCTCGGACCCGAATGCCAAGTCGGTCTCGATCTTCGCCAAGCAGAACGCGCCGGTGATCGCGGTCAACGACGGCAAGATCGTCAAAGTCGGCGACTCGCGGTCGCTCGGTCGCTACGTGGAGCTGCAGGACGAGACGGGAAACATCTTCACCTACGCCCACCTTGGTTCGGTCCCGAAGCGCTATCCGGTGCCCAAGCCGGTCAAGCTGACCGCGTCCGACCTCGCCAAGGAGCTCTCGATCCCGACCGTCCGCGGTCCGGTAACGCCCGCGACGGCCGGCTCCCAAGGGGCGACCGGAGGTCATCAGCCGACGCCGGCGCTACCGGCGACGACGCTCACCAAGGGCTCCCTGAAGCGATCCGCAGTGCAACGGTCCGCCAAGCCGGCTTCGAGCAGCTCCGGCCCGATCTCGCTCGCCGTCAAGCCGGCCAGCGCTCCGAGCCCCCCCGCCGCGCCGGCCGTGATCGGCCCCGTCAAGGAGCGTCTGTTCGCGCAGCCGTCGCGCCCAGGCTCATTCGCGGCCGGCGGCGCGCTCCAGCTCCAGAACAACCAGACCCAGATCTCGAACTTCCAGAACTACTTCTCCGATGTGCTGCACCTGGCGCGCAACCAGTACACGCTGCAGCCGCTGAAGGCCGGCGCGATCGTCGTCTCGGGCACGATCCTCGGCCGCGTCGCCGCGGGCACGCGCGACATGTCCTCGCACCTGCAGTTCATGATCCGGCCGGCAGGCAGGACCGCTCCGCTGATCGACCCCAAGCCGATCCTCGACGGCTGGAAGCTGCTCGAGGCCACGGCCGTCTACCGCGCCGCCGGCGTTGATCCGTTCTTCGGCCCCGGAGCCAAGAACCCAACCGTCGGTCAGGTGCTGCTGATGTCCAAGGAGCAGCTCACGAACCGAATCCTCCAGGACCCGCGGGCTCAGATCTACGCCTGCGGCCGGCGTGACATCCAGGCCGGTGAGATCGATCGGCGGATTCTCGCCACGATCGAGTTCCTGACCGCATCGGGTCTCGACCCGACGGTCACCGGCCTCAAGTGCGGGCACTCGCTGACCGGTAGGACCGGGACCGACGCGGCTGGAGCCACCGGCGCGAACGTGGACATCTCGAAGATCAACAACATCCCGGTCAAGGGTCACCAGGGTCCGGGGTCGGTCACCGACATCGCGATCAGGCGCCTGCTGACCCTCCAGGGGCTGATGAAGCCGAGCCAGATCGTCAGCACCATGAGCTACAAGGGTCAGCCCAACACACTGGCGCTGCCCGATCACACCAACCGCATCCAGGTCACCTACACACCTGAGTTCGGCACCAACAAGCGGCTCTCGAGTGAGATCCGGAGCATCCTCCAACCGGGTCAGTGGATCCAGCTGATCAACCGGATCAGCAAGATTCCCGAGCCAGTCGTGCCGATCGCACCCAGCCAGTACGCGGTCCGCGCCGGCCCCGTTCACTGACGCGGCCGGGGCCGCCGCCGCGCCCGAGTGTGAGCTCCGCGACGTCGCTGTTCCGCTTCGTCCAGGTGGAGCTCCCCTGGGCGCTCGGTCCGCCGGACGGCCGGTACCTGCTCCGGCCCCCGGATGCGTTGCCCGACGCGAACTCGAGCCACGTGCTCGTGCTCGCCACGCTCGGAGCGCCCGAGCGGCGTCATTTGGAGCGGATCCGCAGGCATCCTGAGGCTCGACCTGAGCCTGAGCCAGCGCCGGTCACGACGTCCAGGGCGACTGTGATCGACGTCCGGGAGCCGATCGCCACTGTGCAGGAAGCGCGAGCCTGGCTGGCTCGGTCCGGTGAGGAGCAGCTGAGCGAGGGGATCGCCGTGCTCAACCGCGCGCTCCATGCCTTCCGCCTGGTGACCGAGGACCCCTATCTGCACGGCGTCGGCCGCGGGCAGGCGATCGTCGCGCGGATCGGCTTCGGCGCCGGTGAGCAGGTTGCGGACGGGTTCTGGACCGAGGCCCGCGAGCTGCCGAACTCCCCGGCGCGCCGGGGACGCTCCCGCGTGCTGGCGCCCCAGGCGCGCCTGGCGGCGGTTCTGAGTGGCCGCGAGTCCGTGTTGGCCTGTGAGGAGCTCGCCCTGAGGGCGGAGCTCGACCTCGAGAGCGGCCGCGACCGCGAAGCCGCCCTTCAGGTGCTGGTGGCCCTCGACGCGGCGCTCGCCGAGCTGGCTGCAGAACCTGTCGCCGAGGCGATCGCCGACCGTCTGGCCGAGCTGCGCGCGCAGCGCAGCGCGGTGACGATCGTGGCCCAAGCCGCACTCGCGGGCCCACTGGCCGACGACCAGCGCTCAGCAGTCCGCTTCACCCTGTCGCGGATCGTGGCCGCGTTGCGCGCACGAGCCGCGCTCAACGCCCGAGCCCCGCAGTCGCCCTAACCGAGCTCGAGCGCCTCGAGCAGAGATTCGAGCTCCTGTACGACGTCGCCACGGCAGCGGACCGCGCAGCGCGCGTCCAACGGCGTCGGGCCCTGGGTGATGATCGCCAGCCGGCCCCCCGCCCGCAGGGTAAGGACGGGAAGCTCGGCCACGGGGTAGACCTCGAGCGAGGAGCCGACGCACAGCATCAGGTCGGCCCGGACGGCCAGCTCCTGAGCGCGGGCGATGGCGTCCTGCGGGAGGTACTCGCCGAACAGCACCACATCGGGCTTCAGCGCCGAGCCGCAGTCACAGCGCGGGACGGCGTCGGCGCTCGATGCCTGACGCTCTCGCACCTCGGCCAGCGGGTAGCGAGCCCGGCAGCGAAGGCAGGATGAGTGGTCGATCGTGCCGTGCACCTCGACCAGCTCGTTCGAGCCCGCCCGCGCATGCAGCCGATCGATGTTCTGGGTTATGACGGCCTCGAGCATCCCCGCCCGCTCGAGCTTTGCCAGCGCGGCGTGGGCGCCATTCGGCTGCTTGTCCTCGAGCGCCTGGAAGCGGGCTCCGTAGAACTGCCAGAACCGGACCGGGTCGCTCCTGAAAACGTCGATGTGGGCCACCGCCATGGGGTCGACCTTAGTCCACAGCCCGGAGCCCGGCGAGCGGAAGTCGGGGATCCCCGACGGCACCGAGATCCCCGCACCGGTCAGCGCTACGACCGTGCCGGCCTCCCGGATCAGCTCAGCGAGCCGACCGACCTCGGTGGTGACGGCGCTCACCTGCCCTGAAACCGGGGCGGTCGCTTCTCCAGGAAGGCGCCGATGCCCTCGCGCGCGTCCTCGGATCCGAACACGGTGCTGAAGCCGAGCTTCTCCGCCTCGATCCCCGCGTCGATGTCGCCGGCCGCCGACACGCGCTTGATCTGCTCGATCGCCAGCGGCGCTTGATCGGCGAGCTTCCGCGCCCAGGCCAGCGCCGTGTCGAGCAGCTCGTGGTCGGGAACGACGCGAGTCGCCAGTCCGAGCTCGTATGCCTCCTCGGCGGTGATCGGGTCTCCGGTCAGGTTGAGCTCGAGCGCCTTGGCCTCGCCAACCAGGCGGGGCAGGCGCTGCGTCCCCCCGAAGCCCGGGATGATCCCGAGGTTGATCTCGGGCTGACCGAAGCTCGCCGACTCGGCCGCGATCCGCAGATCGCAGGCCATGGCCAGCTCACAGCCGCCGCCGAACGCGACCGCATTGACCGCGGCGATCGTGACGATGCTCGAGGTCTCCATCTCCCGCAGCAGCCCGTGCATTTGATCGAGCAGGTCACGGCCCGAATCGGCATCCATCTTCGTGAACGCCTTGATGTCGGCTCCGGCGCAAAACAGCATTGGATTGGCGGAGGCGAACACCAGCGTGCGGATCTCGGGCGAGCTCGTGAGCGCGTCCCAGACCTTTCGCAGCGCCTGCACGACCTCTGGCGAGATCGAGTTGGCCGGCGGGCGGTCGAGCCAGGCGATCGCGACCCGCTCGCGCGTCTCGAGCTTGACCGGGCTCTCCTCCCAGCCGGCGTCGGCTCGCGCATAGGGGAAGAAGCCCTGACCGGTCCTGACGCCGAGGCGGCCCTGGGCCACGAGCCGGCGAAGGATGCGCGGGGGCTCGAAGTCCGTCCCCCACTCCTGCTCGGCCCGCTCGAGCCTCGCGAGCACCTCGTCGAGCCCGGTCTGGTCGGCGCGCTGGAACGGCGGCGGGATCACCCCGGCCCCGGCCATCATCCCGAGGTCGATGTCCTTGAGCGAGGCGACGCCCTCCTCGAGCACGAGGCAGCTCTCGACCAGCGCCTTCAGCGTGAAGCGCTCGACAAGCGCCGCTGTGTCGAGCTCAGCTCCCGTGCTCATAGAAGCCCTTTCCGGTCTTGGCGCCGAGATCGCCCGCCTGCACCAGCCGCTGCATCCCCCGGTGTACGTGGAAGCGGTCGCCGTAGCAGTCGCGGAGGTGCTCGGCGACGTGAAGGACGGTGTCGAGGCCGAGCAGGTCAGCCAGATAGAACGGACCGACCGGAGCGGCCTTGGACTCGGTGACGAGCTTGTCGAGCTCCTCGATCGCGATCCCGCTCTCCTCCTGCGCGCGCCACAGCTCCGACACGCTCGAGTTCAGGATCCGGTTGACCACGAAGCCCGGCGCCTCGCCACAGCGGATCGGCAGCTTTCGGATCGCCTGGGCGAAGTTGCTCGCCGCCTGCGCGGTGTCCGGCGAGGTGTCCTCGCCCTCGACCACCTCGATCAGGCGCATCACCGACGCCGGATAGAAGAAGTGAAAGCCGACGACCTTCTCGGGGCGGCCCGTCGCCTCGCCCATCTCGGTGATCGAGAGCGACGACGTGTTCGAGGCTAGGATCGCGTGGCCGGGAGTGACCTCGTCGAGCTCGGAGAAGACGGACTGCTTGACCTCGATCCGCTCGGGCACGGCCTCGATCACGAAGTCGACGTCGCCGAACCCGTCGTAGTCGGTCGTGCCGGCGATCAGTCGCAGCTTGCGCTCGAGCTCCTCCGCTTCCAGCTTGCCCGCGTCGACGCGGCCCTGCCACAGCGACCGCGCCTTGGCGATCCCCTGCTCGACGAACTTCTGATCGACGTCCTTGAGCACGACAGGGATGTCGGCGTTGGCGATCGTCTGCGCGATCTCCCCGCCCATCGTGCCGGCGCCGACCACGGCGGCTTTGAAGACGAACATTAGGCCGCGCCGAGTCTATTGATCCACGCGCTGCGGTCGCGCGCGCCCGCGCGGGGCCATCTCGGCGCCAAAGCGCTCGAGCGTCCAGGCCAGCGAACGAGACATCGCCCGGCGAATGAACACGAAGTCGACCACGGGCGTCAGGATCGAGGCCTTCTTGATCCGGTAGTCGAGCTGGAGCTCGACCTCGACCCGGTCTCCCGCCGGCGTGAAGGTGACGCTCTGGCGGCCGGTGATCGAATCGTCCTCCACCTCGAGCGTCTGACCGACCCGCTCTCCGTAGCCGATGACACGCTCGCGCACCAAGCCGCGCCCGGCGGGCGCGGATTCCCAGCGCACGCTCGAGCCGACCCGCGGCCAGTCCCCATCCACGCTGATCACCCGGTCCAGACCGTCGATCCACATCGGCCAGCGGGTCGTGTCATACCAGCGGCGCTCGGCGTCGTAGACCGAGCCGGAGTACGCGCGCGAGGCCCGGGCGGTGGCCATCGAGCGATTATCGCGTCAGGCGGATCGCGCCGATGGTGTCGGTGCGCGGCTTGCCCTGGGCCGGCGTGTAGGTGATCGAGAGCCGGATCACCACCGGGTGGCGGTGGTGCTTCATCAGGCTGCGGCCGGCGGCGCTCGGCCTGATCC
>DATCNP010000126.1:0-17643 GCA_036565205.1 Solirubrobacteraceae bacterium
TCGTCCGTCTGCCCGAAGCCGTCGAGGCCGCGCAGCCGCCGGCAGCGCCGGTAGCCGAGGAGCCGGCGAGTGGCGGGACGGCCGAGAGGCCCGCCGGGCCGCTGCCCTCCGAAGCCGTTGCACAGCGCCGAGTTGCGCCCGAACGAGCGTCGGCTGAAGCGCCGGTCCAGGACGTGGCTGCGACGTCAGCGTCCTCGCAGGCCAGGCGGGTTGAGCTCGCGGCATCGGAGCTGACCGGCCGGATTGTGGAGTTCGAGCGCATGCTGAGCCAGGCGCGCGTGGAATCTCAGGGGCTGCTCCGGAGGCTGGCCGCCGACGCACGCGAGCGTCGCGCGGTCGAGCAGATAGCGCACGCCGAGCGGCTGCGCCGGCTCGAGGTCGAGCAGGAGCTGGCGGCCGGCGAACGCGACGCGGAGCGGTCGAGGTTGACGCTAGCCGAGCTGGCGGCGACCGAGGACAAGGTTCGTGAGCTCGAGCGCGAGATGGCCGGGCTGCGGCGGCAGGCCGATGAGGCCGAGCAGGTCGCGGCTGCGGCCCGCGCTGCCCGCGAGCGAGCCGAACGCCGCGAGGCGCAGCGTGCCCTCGCCGAGCGCGTTGAGAAAGACCGGGCGCTCGCCGATCAGCAGCTGGCGCAGCGACGTGGTCTGAGCCGTGAACGCGAGCTGGTCGCGTTGCGCGCCGACGCCGCCAGCCATAGCCGCGTGGCCGCGGAGCCGGTGGCGAGCGCCGGCGCGGCCTCGCGGGCGATCTCCGGGGAGCCCTCGGGGGCCCCGGGGGCGAGACCTGGGAGGCCCGCCGCCGAGGCTGAACACGTGTCCGCGGCCGGTCCGCTCGAGCCGGTCGTAGAAGCACTGAAGGCCGAGATCGAGGCCCGCGCCGCCTCCGAGGCCCGGCTCCGCGCCAGACTCGGCGTAGCCGAAGGGAGGTTCGAGACGAGGGTGGACGCCGAGGGCGAGCTGGCAGCGACGCTCGCGCAGCTGCGTGCCGAGCTCACCAGCCTGCACAGTGACCTGGAGTACGAGCGCGCGGCGCGTGGTCGAGCCGAGCTGCGCGCAAATGGGCTCGAGCTTGCCCTCAGCGAGCAGCGGGCGCGCACGGCCCGCGCCAACACCGCGATCGAGGAGCTCCGGGACGCACTGGAGGGCCTACGGGCGGCGGTCCCCGCCGCCCCGTCGCCCGAGGCAGGCCGATCGATCGAGCCGGAGCGTTTCAGCGACGCACTCGTGCGCCTGCGGGAGACGATCGCTCCCGTACAGGGCGAGGAGCCCCCCGCGACTGCCTCAGAGGCCGCTGCCTCCGAGTCCGCTCGCGCGCCCGATCCAGGCGACGCCTCGCCGCAACCCGGACCGGAGGATGCCTCGCCGCAGGCCGCACCGGAGGCCGCCTCGCCCGAAACCGGCACCGACGACGGCGAGCCGGAGCCCCTGGCACCCCGCGTGCAGTTCGCCGGGCGACCGTGGCTCGGCCGGGTGTTCGCGTCACTCGCGCGAAAGGACGCCAGGCGCGCCGGGCGCCTGCTGCTCGACCTGCTCCCCGCCCAAGCCGCTTCCTACCCCGGACCGGTCGCCTACGACCTGGTTCTCGGCCGCGATGTTGGGACCGTTGCGATCACCGTTCGAGACGGGCAGCTCGAGCTCGGCTCGCGCTCCTCGCCGCGCGAGCCGGGTGCAGTCGACTTCCAGGCCTTCGGATCACCGGTCCGGCTGGCCCGGCTCCTGACCGCGGGGTGGGTGAGGAGGCGAACGAAGCTCGGCATCGCCCGGGTGCGGGGGGACCGGACGCACCTGACTGCGCTCACGGCGCTGATCGGCACGCCGCTTTCACTCGGCGAGCTCCACGATGCCGGCGTCAGACTGGACCCGCTGATGGCACTGACGCTCGTCTCGCTGATGATCGATCGCTCGTGGACCAAGGGCGAGAAGTTCACCGTCGGCCTCGAGGAGGCGGGCGTTGCACGGGCCTTCTTGAAGATCCGCAGCCGGTTCCGGCCGGTCGTGCTCGAGGCGGAGTCGGCCGATCGCGTCGACACCACGGTCGTGGCCGAGGCCGACTCGCTGCTGGCAGTGCTGGCCGGTAGGCGAGACGCAGCAGCTGAGGTCCGCGGCGATGAACGCGCGCTCTCCACGCTGCTCGAGTGGATCAATCGCGCACAGTGCGGCTGAATCCGGCCCCGAGCACCCGGATCGGGTCCGCTGCGTCCGCGTCGCCGCCTATTCTCGGACTGGCCCGCCGATGAGTTCCTCCTGCGCCCATCTCCACGTCCACTCCGAGTACTCGCTGCTCGATGGAGCATGCAAGATCGAGGAGCTGGCGGCGCGGGCGGCGGCTTTCGGCCAACCGGCGCTCGGGCTGACCGATCACGGGGTGATGAACGGCTCGGTCGAGCTGTTCACCGCCTGCCGGAGCCACGGGATCAAGCCGATCCTGGGATGTGAGGTCTACGTCGTCGACGATCACGCGCGCCGTGTGCCCGGGCGTTTGGACCGCTTCCACCTGACGCTGCTGGCCGCTACGCCGACTGGGTACAGGAACCTCGTCAAGCTCTCCTCGGCCGGCTTCCTGGACGGCTATCAGCGTGGCAAGCCGTCGGTCGATCTTGCCCAGATGGCCACCCACGGAGAGGGCGTGATCGCGCTCACAGGCTGCCTGCAATCGCGCTTCTGCCAGCACCTGCTCGACGACCGGCCCGCGGACGCGCGGGCGTACGCCGACGACCTGATGCAGGCGTTCGGGACCGACAACGTCTACTTCGAGGTGCAGAAGAACGGACTCGCCGCGCAGGACAAGTGCAACGAGGGGATCGTCAGGATCGCCCGTGAGGTCGGACGCCCGCTGGTCGGGACCGGCGACGTGCACTACCTGCGCCGGGAGAACTACCACCACCACGCGGCGCTGCTGTGCGTGCAGACCAAGTCGACCCTGAGCGAGCCGAAGATCAGCTTCGACACCAACGAGTTCTATCTGCGGTCGACCGAGGAGATGGTCAACTCGTTCGCCGAGTGGCCGGAGGCGATCCCGACCACGCTCGAGATCGCCGAGCGCTGTGACGTGGAGCTCGAGCTCGGGCAGCAGCTGATCCCCACCTACGAGACCCCCGATGGCACGACCGAGGGCGACTACCTCCGGTCACTGGTGCACCAGGGGCTCCGCGATCGCTATGGAGCGCCACCGCCCGCCGAAGCGCTCGAGCGCGCGGAGTACGAGCTCGGCGTGATCGAGCGAATGGGCTTCAACGCGTACTTCCTGATCGTGTGGGATTTCGTCAAGTTCGCCAAGGACTCGGGGATCGCAGTCGGTCCCGGACGCGGCTCGGCGGCCGGCTCGATCGTCGCCTACTGCCTCCAGATCACCGACCTCGATCCGCTTCGCTACGACCTGCTGTTCGAGCGCTTCCTGAACCCGGAACGCGTGTCGATGCCGGACATCGACATCGACTTCTCGGTTCGCGGCCGCGAGCGCGTGATCCGCTACGTGACCGACAAGTACGGCAAGGAGTCGGTCGCGCAGATCGTGACCTTCGGCAAGATGTTCCCGCGCGCCGCCACGCGCGACGCCGCGCGCGTCCTCGGCCACGACTACGGCGCCGGCGACCGGCTCGCGAAGCTGATCCCCGACCCGATCATGGGGCGGTCACCGAGCTTCGAGGACTGCCTGAAGCCGGGCCAGCCGCTGCGCGCCGAGGTCGACCGCGACGGGACGGCCAAGCAGATCGTCGACGTCGCCCAGGGCCTCGAGGGGATCGTGCGCAACTCCTCGATCCACGCTGCCGCAGTGGTGATCGCGGACCGGCCGCTGACCGATATCGTCCCGCTGCAGATCGCCGACGCCGGCACCGGCGAGGACGGGGAGCGGGTCTTCCGCACCGTCACCCAGTTCACGATGAAGCCGATCGAGCAGATCGGCCTGCTGAAGATGGACTTCCTCGGGCTGCGCAATCTCGACGTGATCGAGGACGCCCTCGACATCATCGAGCGCTCGACCGGCGAGCGGCCGAACATGACCACGCTGCCGCTGGACGACGCCAACACGTACGAGATGATGGCCCGCGGCGACTCCGTCGGCGTGTTCCAGTTCGAGTCCGAGGGGATGCGCGAGACGCTCAAGAAGCTTGGGCCGAGCGAGTTCGAGCACCTGATCGCGCTCAACGCGCTCTACCGGCCCGGGCCGATGGAGAACATCCCGGCCTACACCCGTGCCAAGCACAACCCGGAGTCGGTCACCTACGCCGACGAGCGTCTGAGGCCGATCCTGGAGGCGACCAACGGCGTGATCGTCTATCAGGAGCAGGCGATGCAGATCGCCAAGGAGATCGCCGGCTTCAGCGGCGCCAAGGCCGACGACCTGCGCAAGGCGATCGGGAAGAAGAACCGTGAGGCGATGGCGAAGCTCAAGCCCGAGTTCTTCGCCGGCTGCCGCGCGTCGGGTACCGCCGAGCACATGATCGAGCAGCTGTGGACGACCAACGAGCGCTCAGCCGACTACTCGTTCAACAAGTCCCACTCGGCGTGCTACGCGCTGATCGCGTACCGCACGGCGTGGCTGAAGGCGAACTACCCGGCCGAGTACATGGCCGCGCTGATCTCCTCGGTGATGGACACGAAGGACAAGGTTCCCTTCTTCGTCGCCCAGGCCGAGCAGATGGGAATCTCGATCCTGCCGCCCGACGTCAATCTCTCAGACCACGAGTTCGTCGTCGACGCCGGGAACATCCGCTTCGGTCTCGACGCCGTCAAGGGCGTCGGATATCACGCCGTCGAGGCGATCAAGCGCGCCCGGGAGGAGAAGGGGCCGTACTCGAGCCTGTTCGACTTCTGCGAGCGGGTCGACAACCGGGCGGTGAACAAGAAGGCAATCGAGGCGCTGATCAAGTGCGGTGCCTTCGGGTCGACCGGCGCCTCCCGCAAGGGGATGCTCTCGGTCCTCGAGCAGGCGCAGGGGGCCGGTCAGAAGGCCCAGCAGGACGCGCTCATTGGCCAGGGCTCGATCTTCGACCTCGGGCTCGGCGGCGGGGAGGAGAGCGCAGGAGCGGCCGGCTCGGCGCTCTCGGCTCCGAGCCACGCGCCGATCCCGGGTCAGGAGTTCGACCAGAACGAGCTGCTCGCGGCCGAGAAGGAGTCGATCGGCCTGTTCATCTCCGCCCATCCGCTCAAGGAGGTCGGCGCCGCGTTGCGGGCCAGGGCCGACTGCACGCTGGCCGAGCTGTCGACCCGCAGGGACGGGGACTGGGTCACGGTCGGGGGGATGATCACCCAGGCCAAGCGGATCAGGACCAAGAAGGGCGACTGGATGATGTTCGCGACCGTCGACGACCTCGAGGCTTCGGTCGAGGTGATCGTGTTCGGCAAGGCGCTGACGGCCAACGAGGACGCGCTCGTGACCGACACGATCGTGCTGGTGCGCGGCCGGGTCGACCACAAGGACAGCGAGAAGACCTGCATTGTCGTGCAGCAGGTCGAGCGCTTCGACCCGACGCCCGAGGAGGTCCAGAAGGCGCAGGTCGAGCTCGCCCGGCAGGTGACCGCGCCGAGCGCCCTGCGACTGCGGCTGGACGCGAGCGCGCTGCCGGCGACCGTGCTCGGCGAGCTCAAGGAGCTGCTCGCCGGATTCCCGGGCGAATCGGACGTGGTGATCGAGCTCAGCACCTCGGTCGGTCACCGCCGGCTGAAGCTCGGGGCCGGTTTCAAGGTCGCCCGCAGCGCCGGCCTCCACGCCGAGCTCGACGCCCTGCTCGGCTCGGCCCTGCTGGCGCAGGCACAGCTGCCGGAGGCGCAGGTGCCCGCGAGCGCGGCCGCGGGCCGCGGGTAGGCGGACCGTCTTCCACCGCCTGGCTCGCAGGCTCAGTGGATGTGCAGGTTGACCCCGAGCAGCAGCAGCGGCCAGAGCAGGATCGCCAGTAGTGCCGAGATGATCAGCTTCAGCCCGCTGAGGTGGTTCAGGTAGTGGTGGGACGACGCGAGCACTACGCCGACGATGATCCAGATGACGGTGCCCAGGCCTACTCCGCGCGATCGCATGCCTCTCCTCTGGTGGTTGTTCCCTCGGAGGGCGCTACCCGCTCGGATGACGCGCTACACGCGGGTGCCGGCCAACAGCCCTGGTGAGCTATGCGGGCGTCCAGGGCGACCGCCAGCCGCCCCACCTGGCGACGAGCTTGTCGGTCTGGGGGGGGCCCCACGTCTTGCGCGGGTAGCGGTAGACCGGCGGCGGTTTGTCGAGCAGCGGCTGCACGACCCGCCACGCCGCCTCGACACTGTCCTGGCGGGTGAAATGCGTGCTGTCACCGATCAGTGCTGCGTGGAGCAGGATCTCGTATGGGGTGGCATCCTCGCCGCCCTCCACTGAGAACTCCATGTCGAGCTCGATCGGGGACGGGCCCTTGCGGTCGGCGCGATGGGCATCAAGCACGATCCTGACCCCCGTATTGGGGTCGATCCTGAACACGATCTCGCTCGGCTCCGGGGGCCGGTGACCGCCGGAGACGAAATGGAGCTTCGGCGGGCGCTTGAATACGAGCCGGAGCTCGGTTGCCGTGATCGGCAGCTCCTTGCCGGCGCGCAGGAAGAAAGGGACGCCCGCCCAGCGCCAGTTGTCGATCTCCAGCCTCAGCGCCGCGAACGTCTCGGTGCGCGAGCGCGATGACACCCCGTCGATCGACCGGTAGCCCTCGTACTGGCCGCGCACGTAGTGTTCCGGGTCAGCCTCCGCCATCGCCCGGAAGACGGCGAACTTGCCGTCGTTGATCGTCTGTGGGTCAGCGCCCGCCGGCGGGTCCATCGCGGCGGCCGCGAGCAGCTGAAGCAGGTGATTGACGACAACATCACGCAGCGCCCCAACCGGATCGTAGAAGTGCCCCCGGCCCTCGACGCCGAACTCCTCGGCCATCGTGATCTGGACGGAGTCGACGAAATTCCGGTTCCAGACGGGCTCGAGCATCGTGTTGGCGAACCGCAGGTACAGGATCTCTTCGAGGCCCATCTTTCCCAGAAAGTGGTCGATCCGGTAGAGCTGGGACTCCTCGACGAACTTGTGCAGCTCCGCCGAGAGCGCTCGAGCGGATTTCAAATCGTGTCCGAACGGCTTCTCGACGACGATCCGACGG
This sequence comes from Solirubrobacteraceae bacterium, assembly GCA_036565205.1. Lineage (GTDB taxonomy): Bacteria > Actinomycetota > Thermoleophilia > Solirubrobacterales > Solirubrobacteraceae > Palsa-465. The sequence continues at coordinate 7,100 of DATCNP010000126.1, forward strand.
CCGCCTGATACGAGCTTCTGCTTGGCCAGCCCCTCGATCACGGTCGCGAACAGCGACGGCGGAATCTCCAGGTAGTAGAGCGGAAAGCTCGCCTTGCCCAGCGCCTCGGCGACCTTCAGGTAGGTGCCGGAATCGCCGAAGTCTCCACTCACGTAGGAGAGCCGCCTGGCGAACCGGGCGAACACCCGCTCATCGATCTTCTCACCCGCGGCGGTGATCGCCTTGCGAGCGTGCTCACGCAGGCGGTCGACCGACCAGTCTTCGACAGCGACCCCGATGATCGGCACCGGGAGCAACTTTCGGGCCTCGAGCCGGTAGAGCGACCGGAAGGTCATCTTTCGCGCCAGGTCGCCGGTGATCCCGAACACCACCAGCGCATCGGCTTCGCGGCCCGTCGTGGCGATCATCGGGCTCACGCTACACGTCAGCTACCCCGTCGCGTGGCGGCCCGGCCCTTGTTGGCGTCCGCCCGGCGTCGCGCCGCGGCTCCGCGCTTGCGCAGCTTGAAGCAGAGCGCGATCTCCTCGGCGTCCGGGCCCTGGTGGTCGGCCCCCTTGCTCTCGATGACCAGCGGCAGGCGCTCGAAGCGCGGCTCCGACAGGAATGCCGCGCACCCCCGTTCGCCGAGCTCGCCCTGCCCGACGTTCGCGTGACGGTCTCGGTTGGAGCCGAGCGGCGTCTGCGAGTCGTTGAGGTGCAGCGACTGGAGCCGTTTCAGGCCCACGACGGCGTCGAACCGGTCCACCGTGTCGGTCAGCCCCGCCGCGGTCCGGACGTCGTAGCCCGAGGCCAGCAGATGGCACGAGTCCAGGCAGACGCCGAGCCGCTTGCCCGCGCCTGCGGCATCGAGCAGCCCTGAGAGCTCCTCGAACGAGCGGCCGAGCGTCCCGCCCGCCCCGGCGGTGTTCTCGAGGTGAAGCGGACAGCGCTCGGACTCGGCCAGCGCCTCGGCGATCAACGCCCCGGCTCGCTTGACCGCCTGGCCGACGTCACCCGCCTTGGCCGAGCCGGCATGGAGCACGACCCCCGCTGCCCCGATCCCGTCGCCGATGCGCAGCGACTGGATCAACGAGGCCCGCGACTTCTTGCGGATCTCAGCGTCCTCCGAGGCGCAGTTCAACAGGTACACGGCGTGGATCAGCGCGGCGTCGATCGGGCTTGGTTCCATCGCCGCGCGGAATGCGGCGAAGTCATCCTCGCCGTATGCCGTCGGCCGCCACATCCGCGGCGACTGGTTGAAGATCTGGATCGCCTGGCAGCCGCGCTCCGAGCCGCGCTCGATCGCTTTCGCCAGACCGCCTGTCGGCGAGACGTGGCCGCCGATTAGCATGACGACGAATTTCTCATGCGCGTTCGCTTTGCTCCATCCCCGACTGGGGCGCTGCACATCGGCAGCGCCCGCACTGCGCTGTACAACTGGCTGCTGGCTCGCGGCCAGGGAGGCACGCTCGTCCTCCGCATCGAAGATACCGACCGCGAGCGCTCCACGCCGGAGACGGTCGAGCAGATTCTCGATGCGCTCACGTGGCTGAACCTCGACTGGGACGAAGGGCCGTTCTTTCAGTCCGAACGGGCTGAGCGACACGCCGAGGTGCTCAGTCGGCTGCTCGGCAGCGGGCACGCATATCACTGCACCGCGACAGCGGACGACGTCAGGGATTACAAGCTGCAGCACGGGCAGGACCGCGGTTTTCGCGGTCAGGTCGCGGAGCACGGCGCGATTCGGCTCCGGGTGCCCGACGAGGGCCTGAGCGTGGTCGACGACGTGATCCGGGGAGAGACTCGATTTCCGAACGCGAGCATGGACGACCCCGTGATCGCGCGGGCAGACGGCTCGCCGCTGTACAACTTCGCGGTCGCCGTCGATGACCTCGACGCGGGCATCACGCATGTGGTGCGGGGCGAGGACCACCTGTCGAACACTCCTAAGCAGCTGCTCGTGTTCGAGGCGCTCGGCGAGCCTGCGCCCCTCTATGCGCACCTGCCGTTGCTGCACGGCCCCGATGGCCGCAAGCTGTCAAAGCGCCACGGTGCCGCTTCGGTTCAGGAGCTGCGGGACGCGGGATACATCCCGGAGGCCGTGGACAACTACATCGCCCTGCTGGGAGCGGGATTCGCCAGCGACGAGGAGCACTTCAGCCTCTCGGAGCTCGCCGAGCGCTTCCGGCTCGACCGCGTCTCCAAGAACCCCGCCGTGTTCGACGAACGGAAGCTCAGGCACGTGAACGGACGCCACCTTCGCGAACTGGGGATCGATGAGCTGACACGCCGCCTGGAGCAGTTCACGGGCCGGACGGGCCTGAGGCCCGCGGTCGAGATCTCCGCTGAGAAGATCCAGACGCTCGCCGACTTCTGGCCTTTGGTTGGCTTCATCTACGACGGCCCGGCCGACGACCAAGCCGCGTTCGAGAAGACGATCTGCCGCGACGGAGGGGTCGAGTCGCTCGAACAGGCTCGGGCCGCGCTCGCCAACGCCGAGCCGTTCGACGTCGATACGGTCGAGGCGGCGCTGCGGGGGGTGGTGGAGCAGCGCGGCGTCAAGCCGGGGCAGGTCTTTCAGCCCGTGAGGGTGGCGATCGCGGGCCAGACGATGAGTCCGGGGATCTTCGAGACCGTCGTCCTGCTGGGCAAAGAGGAGACGCTGTCGCGGATCGACCTCGCGCTCAGCCGCGCCCGGCAGCCCTGAGGCGCGGAAGGTCGGCTAAACCGGGATCGCCATTCTGCCGATACGAGCGCATGGCTGGGGCCCCAATCATGGCGATCGAGACCTTGCACGAAATCGTGCGCGCGGAAGGACGGACTAGCAAGCCGTGGCAACCCTAGCCGCCGTGTCACCCACGCCGAATGACCCGTACGGTTCCCGTGCGCGCCATCACAACGAGGGGCACGGCCGCCGCCTGACGACGGCGTTTGAGGCCCTCGAAGCGTTCCCGGTGCTGGTCGAGTCCCGCAACCGGATCCTGCGTCTGTTCGAGGACCGAGAGCCCTCGACCGGAGACGTCGTGGCCGCGATCGAGTCCGATGTCGCACTGTCGGTCACGGTCCTGCGGCTGGCCAACCAAGTCGAGGGCCGCACCCGCGGGCGCGTCGACACCGCCGTGAAGGGGGTGGAGGTGCTGTCGCTGCGTACTGTTCACGCGATTGCCTCTCGCGCCCGGACGTTCGACTTCTTTGAGCGCAGCGCCGTCTGGCAGGGAATCCCCGAGCGCTTCCGCCTGCACGCCGTCGCCACCCAGCGCGCCGCCGACCGGATCGCGCGGGAGATCGGCTTCGAGGCCCGTGACCGGCTGATGGTCAGCTCGCTGCTTCACGACATCGGCAAGCTCGTCCTCGTCCACGCATACCCTGGATATCCGCGTCAGATCCATGGCGATGCCCGCACGCCGGAGGACCGGATCCAACGCGAGCGGCGCGAGCTGGGTGTCGACCACGCTCTCGTCGGGGGTGTCCTGGCCAGACGATGGGGACTGCCCCGTTCGATCGCCAGCGTCATCGAGCGCCACCACGCCGACGACGAGGGCGGGGAGGCCGCGCTCGTACGGCTGGCCGACATGCTCGCCCACTACGTGCTCGGCGGAACAATCGCGCCGGCCGAGATGCTTCGTGTCGCACGCTCGATCGGGGTTTCGCCGGCCAATCTACGCACCGTGATGTACGAGCTCCCGCTGCCCACCTCCGGCGGACGCCCGCGTCAGATCGATCCCTGTCCGTTGTCGAACCGCGAGGTCGAGGTCCTGCGCAGGCTGGCGAAGGGGATGGTCTACAAGCAGATCGCCGGCGAGCTGGGGCTCTCGACGAGCACTGTTCGCACCCACCTGCACAACGTGTACGGCAAGCTCGGGGCGATGGACCGCGCCCAGGCTGTGCTGATCGCCACCGAGCGCGGCTGGATCTGAGCCGTCCGGCACGGGTGTCATACGATCGAGAGCGATGATCTCGATCACCGCCAAGTCTCCCTACGCCGTCAGTGCGCTCGTCGAGCTTCACCGCCTCGGCGACGCAGGGCCGGTCCCAATCGCCGAGCTGGCCCGACGCCGTCAGATTCCGGTCCAGTTCCTCGAGCAGCTGTTCGCGACGCTGCGCCGCGCCGGCGTGCTCCGCTCGCAGCGCGGGGTCAAGGGCGGCTACAGCTTCGAGCGTCCGTCGAGCGAGGTCACGGTGCTCGAGGTCGTCGAGCTGCTCGACGGCCCGCTCGGGCAGGGGGCCAGTGGCCTCTTCTCGGAGGCCGCCCGAGCCGCGTCGTCGGTGCTGGCCTCGGCCACGATCGCGACCGTCGCCGAGCAGGAGCTGCGAAGCGCGGGCGCGGCCATGTACCAGATCTAGCCAGGCCGATGGGCTCGGTTTCTCTAGGGTTATCAGCCGTGAAGGTTCCGAGCAACATCGCTGATCTCGTTGGCCGTACGCCGGTTGTGAAGCTCACACGAATTGCTCCTGAGCTCGATGTCGAGCTGTTTGCGAAGCTCGAGGCGTTCAACCCGGGCGGGAGCGTCAAGGACCGGATCGGCGTGGCGATGATCGAAGAAGCCGAGCGCGACGGCCGGATCGTGCCGGGGCGCACGACGATCGTCGAGGCGACGAGCGGCAACACAGGGATCGCGCTCGCCTTCGTCTGCGCCGCCAAGGGCTACGAGCTGGTGCTCACGCTTCCTCAGGGTATGAGCCGCGAGCGGGAGGGCCTGCTGCGGCTGTATGGCGCGACGGTGCAGGTCACGGAGTCGCTGGGCGGTATGACCGAGGCGGTCGACGCGGCGCGGGCGCTGGCGGCTGACGAAGGGTTCTTTCTGCCCGACCAGTTCTCGAACCCGGCCAATCCGGAGGCCCACCGCCGGAGCACGGCTCCGGAGCTGTGGGATGCGCTCGACGGACGAGTCGACGTGTTCGTCGCGGGAGTGGGCACTGGTGGCACGATCACCGGGGTGGGGGAGGTGTTCAAGCAGCGAAACCCTGGATGCCGGGTCGTCGCCGTCGAGCCGCGCTCGTCGGCCGTGCTGTCCGGGCACCCCCCCGGGCCACACAAGATCCAGGGCATCGGAGCGGGGTTCGTGCCCGCGGTGCTCAACCTCGAGGTCGTCGACGAGGTGATCGCGGTGCAGGACGAGGATGCGATTGAGACCGCCCGCAAGCTCGCGCGCTGCGAGGGCGTCCTGGCCGGAATCTCCTGCGGCGCGGCGATGTGGGCCGCGCTCGAGGTTGCCCGCCGGCCGGAGTCGCGCGGGGCGCGGATCGCGGCGATCCTCCCCGACTCGGGCGAACGGTACGTCTCAACGCCGTTCTTCGCGCCCTGAGTGGAAATTGGCCGCGGTAGCCCGTCGCTAGGCTTAACTGGATGCTGGGCCTCGGACTGATCGCCCGTACGACGGCCGAGATCCGGCGGGATATCGCCGCGGTCCACGACCGCGATCCTGCCGCTCGGGGAGTGCGATCGCTGGAGATCCTCGCCAGCTGGCCCGGCGTCCACGCGCTGCTCGCCCATCGCGTCGCGCACGCGCTTCACGAGGCCGGGGTGCCGTTCGTTCCGCGTGCGATCGCGACGCTGGCGCGGTCGTTCACCGGGGTCGAGATCCATCCGGCTGCCTTGATTGGCAAGGGGTTCTTCATCGACCACGGGATGGGAGTCGTGATCGGGGAGACGGCGCAGATCGGCGATGACGTCACGCTCTACCAAGGCGTCACGCTCGGCGGAACCGGCTTCGTGACCGGAAAGCGCCATCCGACCGTGCAGGACAACGTCACGATCGGCTCGGGCGCCAAGCTCCTCGGGCCGATCACGGTCGGCCACGGCGCCAAGGTGGGCGCCAACAGCGTCGTGATCCACGATGTCCCGCCGCACTCGACCGTTGTCGGCAATCCCGGTCATCCCGTCCGCGTCGAGGGACGACGGCCCGAGGGGCCCGACGCCGATTGGGTTCACCTGCCCGATCCGATAGCCGACGCGATCAAGGCGCTGGCGAGCCGGATCTCGGCGCTCGAGGAAGCGCTGCTTGCGGTCGGTGACCGAACCGGCGCCGACGTCCGGCCGCTGCGCCCGGTGCCGGAGGCCGGCGACGGCGGCGAGCTGCGCGCTCGCCCGTCTATCGGCCCTAATCCGGCGGGCGGCTAGCGCTGGCCTGCAGCTGGCTCGGGTCGCCGACCGGGGGAGCACTCGCGGGAAGCTCCGACTCGGCCATGTTGCACCGTGCCTTGACGAGGTACAGCGGCCTCCCCTTGACCTCGTCGTAGATCCGGCCCACGTACTCGCCGATGATCCCGATCGCGATCAGCTCGATCCCCCCGAGCAGCAGCACGGCGATCGTCAGGGCGCTGAAGCCGGGCAGGTAGGACCCACTCACCCTGAGTACGAAGACCACGGGGATCGCGATGAACGCGAGCGTCGAGATCACGAATCCGAGCAGCGTCGCGAGTTGCAGCGGCCGGTGGGAGAAGGAGAAGATCGCGTCGAGCGAGAAGCGGAGCATCTTCGAGATCGTGTACTTCGTCTCGCCGGCGTAGCGCGCGTCGCGATGGTATGGGACCGCAGCCTGGGTGTAGCCAACCCAGACGGTCATTCCGCGCAGGAAGCGATTGCGCTCGCGCATCGAGAGCAGGGCATCGAGCGCACGGCGGTCGAGCAGCCGGAAGTCGCCGGAGTTGTGCTGGAGCTCAACCTGAGCGAGCTTGTCGAACAGGCTGTAGAACAGCTTGGCGGTACGAAGCTTGAACCGCGACTCGCCACTGCGCTGCTCGCGCACCGCGTAGACGACGTCGCAGCCTGCGCGCCAGTGGTCGACCATCGTGCAGATCAGCTCGGGCGGATCCTGAAGATCGGCGTCCAGCATCACCACTGCGTCTCCACTCGCGTGGTCGAGGCCGGCGGTGAGCGCGGTCTGGTGGCCGAAGTTGCGCGACAGGTAGACGACGCGGACGCGGGCATCGTTGTCGGCCAAGGCATCGAGCAGGGCGGGGGAGCCGTCGGTGGACCCGTCGTCGACGAGCACGAGCTCGAACGGATAGCTCTCGAGCGCGCTGCACACGCGCGTGTAGAACTCCTCGATCGTGGCCTCCTCGTTGTAGACGGGCGCGACGATGCTCAGCAGATCAAGCCGTCTCGGGCCTACACCGGCCTCTGCGGGGAAGCCGTTCATTAGCTCATGTTACGGGGAATTTCCCCCGCTTACACGCCCACCAGCGAGGTTGCATGCGGGATGTAGCCAAGCAGGACAATGCCCTGTACCACTCCGGTCATCACCAGCGAGGCCTTGAACAGCCGACGGTCGGTTCCGAGCGCAGCCAGGGGTAGCAGCCAGGCCACGTACCACGGCAGCAGCGAGCTCGCTGTGGCCAGCATCGCCACCGTCGCCCAGGCGGCGCCGTTGATCCAGTCGAGCTCGCCTCGCCAGACACGCCGCAGCAGCTTCAAAACATAAAAGGCGAGCCCCAGCGCCAGCAGGACGCCGACGACATGGCCAACTGGCGGCAGGCCCACGCCCGTGGAGATGAGGCCCGGGATGCTGTGCCAGTCGCCTTCGCTCTGGCTGAGGCGCACCGTCGAGAGCAGATTGATACTGCCGGTGCCGAAGAACGCGAACGACAGACCGGCGACGAGCAGCGCCATCACGCCCGCGCCGAGCGCGAAATCACGGCGCCCCGGGCCGGTGCGCCGCCCGGCCGCTCCGGCGAACGCGAACAGTCCAGGCACGATCGCGGTCAGCTTGATGGCGATCGCCAGGACCCCCAGCCCGCCGCCCCAGCGCTCGCGCCGGACGAGTGTCATGTACACGCCGCCCATCACCGCGGCGAGCATCAGGAGATCGTTGTGGCCGCCGCCGACGCCGTAGACGACGAGCAGTGGGTTCAGTCCGACGAGGGCCACGGCACGGACCGGATCGAGGCCGCGGATGCGTGCTGCGCTCCAGACGAGCCACACGATCGTGAGACTTGCCAGCATCGCCAGCGACTTGTACGCGAGCACGCTGGCGGCGACCGACAGTGGCGCCAGCACGTAGCTGAAAACGGTGAACACCGGACCGTAGGCGCTGGGGATGTAGGACCACTTCGCACCGATGTACGGGAACACCGGATCGAGCGCGATCGCGTGCGGACCCTGTACGAACGGGTTGGCACCGTAGACCGCGCCGATCCGAGCGTAGGCCTGATAACTGAAGATGTCGGTCGAGAGGAGCGGCGGGCCAAGCAGCATCAGCGCATGCAGCGCCCCGATCGTGATCAGAACGGCGCGGGCGGGCAGCTGGGCGGCAGAGTTGGCAGCGAGCACGTAGGAGCCGAACATCAGGCCCATCACCGCGATCAGCCCGATCACGTGGAGATTGGGACCCGAGGTGCCAAACGCCCCCGCCAGCGAAGCCGGGACCGGTCGGATCGATTCCGGCAGCAGGGCGTCGGTCTGCGCGGCCGAGATCGACAGCAGGAGGCCGGTCAGCAGCAGCCCGCAGAGCCCGATCACGCCACGCCGATCTCGGGCTACGGCGCGCCCCGTCGCGGCCGGCCGGAGGCGCAGCTCTATTCGGCCGCCGGGCGTCGAGGCGCCGAGCGGCCGATCGTGCACGCTCATCCCAGACAGGATGCCGGTGGCGGGCCGGGATGCGGTTTGGCCGACATTGGGATCACGTTACGGGGTCGATCTTAAGCGAGCCTGGGTGTCACGTCGGGCGGCTCGGCGCGGCACGGCCGGAGCGCCCGCCGGCGGCTCTGGCGATCGCGGCGGCGGCCGATCGTCGCAGCCGCGGGACTAGCCACATCGCCTCGACCGCGATGCGAGCCGACATCTTGCTCTTACCCGCGCGGCGCTCTGAGAACACGATCGGGACCTCCAGCACGCTGAAGCCCCACAGCAGCGCCCGGTAGGTCACCTCGATCTGGAACACGTAACCCTCGGCGCGGACGCTCTCCAGGTCGATCCCTTCTAGCACTGCGCGCCTGATGCATTTGAATCCCCCGGTCAGGTCTCTGATCCCCACGCCGAGGATCGCTCGCGCGTAGACGCCTCCGCCGCGGCTGATCAGCCGGCGCGCCAGTCCCCAGTCGCGCACTCCTCCACCGGAGACGTAGCGCGAGCCGAGAACGAGGTCCGCCTGCTCGCTCGCCCGCAGCAGGACCGGAAGGTATCGAGGGTCGTGCGAGAAGTCGGCGTCCATCTCGATGACGCGCTCCGCGCCCCCGGCGAGAGCGCGTGCGAAGCCGGCCAGATACGCCTGGCCAAGTCCGCTCTTGCGTTCGCGGTGCAGCACTTCGACCACCTCGAGCTCGCTGGCCAGCGCGTCGGCGAGCTTGCCCGTGCCGTCGGGCGAGTTGTCGTCCACGATCAGGATTCGGAAGGCCCCGGGCGCCGCGCGCGCGAGTTCGTCCACCGACGCTCTCACGATCCGCTCGACGTTCTCAGCCTCGTTGTAGGTCGGGATCACGAGCCATACGGCCGCCTGCATGCTGCGGGAGCGTAGTGGGCGGGTCGGCAGGTTTCCGCCCGCGGCGACCTGGCGAGGCGGCATCATGTCGGCGAGGCACAAGCACTTGGACGACGGCTACAGCATCCCTGGCAACAGCCGCCGGCGCTCCGGCGCCGGCGCTCGGGTACGCTCACTCGCCCCTCACCATCGCCGCCGGCGAGGGATCGCGGTGCTGGCGCTCCTCGCCCTGATCATCGGCGTGATCGTCGGGGCGGGCTCCGGGAGCACGACGCGGCACGTCCAGGCCCCGGGCGCGATCGGCTATTTCAAGCGACTGCAGACTCTCGCCGGGAGTGGCGCGACGTCGATGGCGGTCGCCGAGCAGGCTGCCGAGGACCGGGCGATCGACCGCACGCTGGCCTACACGCCGTTCGTGCGGGTCGCCGGAGCCCAGCACCGTGAGGTGGCGCTCACCTTCGACGATGGCCCCGGGCCGTACACGCCGCAGATCGTCTCGGTGCTGGAGCGACAAAACGTCCCGGCGACGTTCTTCGAGGTCGGAGTGCTGGAGAGGTACTTCCATGCCGCGACCTCCGAGATCGTCGCGCGGGGATACCCGATCGGTGATCACACGCTGTCTCACGCGCCGATGGCGAAGCTCAATGCGGCGACACAGCAGTCACAGCTGCTCGAGCAGACCTCGCTCGTGGGTGACTACGGCGCGCCGTTCCCCCGCCTGTTCCGTCCTCCGTACGGGCTGTGGAACGCCACCACGCTGAAGCTGCTGCACCGCTACCGGATGCTGATGGTGCTGTGGACCGTCGACACCAGCGACTATCGCGCCCCTGGCACCGAAGCGATCATCGACTCGGCCCTCGCGGGCGCGCGCCCGGGGGCGATCATCCTGCTCCACGACGCCGGCGGAAATCGCGCGGAGACGGTCGCCGCACTCCCGCGGATCATTCACGGGCTGAAGGCGCGCGGCTACCGGCTGGTGACGGTTCCACGGCTCCTGCTCGACAACCCGCCAACGACGGATCAGGACGTCGCTTCGCTGCAGGGAGCCGGAGGCTAGGGGTTACTTAGCGCCGCACGTAGGCGACGCGGTTCCAGCTCGGCTCGGGGGCGAGCTCGATCGGCTCGCCGCCGCGGTCGGGCTGGATG
>DATCNP010000127.1:0-2017 GCA_036565205.1 Solirubrobacteraceae bacterium
GATCCCCGAGGACGAGGCGGGCAAACTGATCGTCAACGGCTTCATCGAGCCGATCGTCAAGGAGCTGCCGATGGAGTACGCGGTCGAGATGAACCGGCTGATCGAGCTGCAGATGGAAGGCTCCATCGGCTGAGATCTCAGTCCGCGAACCGGCTTAGCTGCCGGCGCGCCGCGAGCGCACCGGCGACGCGACCTGCAACGGCTGATGGCCAAACTCGTAGGTGGAGATCAGCAGGACGCGTACCCACGCTAGCGCGCGAACAGGAACCCAGGTAGCGGTCGCCGTCGGGAGGCGGCACCACCGGGCGGCCGCGGGCGATCGTGATCTCCAGCCCGCCGATGCCCTCCACCGCGCGCGCCTGCGCCTGCCCCTCGACCGCGCGTGCTGGCCCCGGGGATCGGGAGCATCATCCATCCGGACGCCGTCGACTCCCGCGCCAGGTCGTCGAGACCGAGGCCCAGCGCGTGGCGGAGGATGAGCTGCTCCAGGCTGACGCCAGCGCCGAAGCGCAGGCCGGCGAGGCCGGTCATGGTGCTCGAGACAAGACCGAGCGACGTCCCGCATCGAGCGGGGTGACGCCGTCACCTTCTGCGGCGCGCGTGAGGATCAGGAACTCGAATAGTCTGAGGCCGCTGGCGCGCGCTTGGGCTGTGGTGGAGGGTTTGTAGGGCACGGCTCGCGGCGCGTAGGGTGAGGACGAGCTCGGCGACTGTGGGCGAGTCCGCGTCGTCGTCGTCTGGCCCGGTGGCCTGGTTTCCGGTCATACGAGAACGATTTTGCGGTGAATGCGCACTAACTCGGATTCCCAAACAGCGAATTGGCACCTGGCCCGGTCGTGGGCTGTGGGTGGGTGGGGCTAGGCGAATTCGAAGCAGGTGGCGTCCATTCCACCATGGGATCTCGAGCGGCGGGAGGTCGGCGCTGCGCATGACGGGACTGTAGGTGCGGCTCTTCAGGCGGCAGGTGATCTGGTGGGGTTCGATCTTGCCGCTGGTGCTGATGAAGCGCCGCCAGATCGTGTCGGGAGTTGTGACGCTTTCGTAGCCGGGGAGGCGGTGGCGGAGGTAGTCGGAGGCGGCGGCAGCCCAGACGGTGAGGGTGGTCTCGAGGTCGACGTTCAGCGCGACGGCGGATGAGAGTGCGCGGATCGAACCCGCCGAAAATCACTGGGCGTGCGGCAAGCGCCCCTCGTGTGAAGGGTCTTACGCTGGTGGAGGGCCCCGTCCGGACGCGACACACTCCCGCTTCGCGCCCGCGAGCGGCAGCGGGTCGCCGTTCGGTGCCTGCGCTCGCATCTCGTTCCAGGCGGCAGCGCGCACGGGCGGGCACGCGGTCGCTCGGCCCGCAAAGCGGTCGTGTCGTGCGCTCCTCCTCTGTGACGGAAGTCTCGGTAGTTCGTTCTCTTCACCAGCCGGCGGCGAGTCGAGCAACGTGATGCCTGGTGGTGGCGTCGATCGGCTCGGTATGCGGCGACACGCTGCGCCGGCACGGGCTTTCGGTCGACCTCGAGTCCGAGCACCCGAAGCTGGACACCTAGTCGTTGCCGTCGCGCGACGGCAAGTCGCGAGCTGCTCGAAGCCAAGCGAGCCGGGCTCGTAAAGCGGCTCGCGAGCGCCTCGCGCAGCCGCGGGATCTTCGCGCGCATCCTGGACTTCGCCAGCTCGGCGAGCTGCTCAGGATCGGTAACCCCGGACAACAGCGCTTCGAGCATGGCCCGTGCGGACTTCGAGTACGTGTGCGACGCGACGCTGGTGAGCTTGATCCCGGCGTCCTGGAGCACTTTCTCGAGCCGCTGGATCGAGCGGGCGCGCTCGTTAATCTGCGCCTTGCGAAGCCGCGTCAGATCACGCAGCCGGCGGATCTCCGGAGGAGCGCATTGGTGGCTCGTATCAGCCGCCGATGTAGGACATCTCGATTTTGCCTCGTTGGCGAGTTGCGGAGTGCCGGATCTCCGAGTAGCGATCAGCGCGGTCGCCCCAGATTGACCGGATTCGCCCGGCGAGTTCCGGGTCGCTG
>DATCNP010000128.1:0-6397 GCA_036565205.1 Solirubrobacteraceae bacterium
ATCGGCTCGACCGCCACCGGAAGAAGCGTCGCCGCCGCCGCCGCGGGCAAGGCGACGCTGCTCGAGATGGGCGGCAACGGGCCGCTGGTGCTGCTCGAAGACGGCGATGTGGAGGCGGCGGTCGAGGCGACGTTGACCGCGTGCTTTTTGTGCGCCGGCCAGAGCTGCACGGCCGGCGAGCGGATCCTGGTGCACCAAGCGGTGTACGACGAATATGTCGAGCGGCTCGGCCGTCGCGTCGTCGAGCGGATCCTGCTCGGCGACCCGTTCGACGAGCACACGACGATGGGTCCGCTCAACAATGAGCCCGTGGCGGTGAAGATGGACGAGCACGTCGGCGACGCGGTCGATCGCGGTGCCTCGATCGTCACCGGCGGCGAGCGCAGCCAGGGCTTTCCGACCGACCTCTACTGGCAGCCGACCGTCCTCTCCGGCGTGCCCGCCGGCGCGCGGGTGGCGGTCGAGGAGACATTCGGACCGGTCGCGCCGGTGGTCGCGATCGAGTCGCTCGAAGAGGCGATCTCGCTCGCCAACTCATCGCCCTACGGCCTGCTCGCCGCCATCTTCACGTCCGATCTCGCTCAGGGCCTCGAGTTCGCCGATCGCGTGCGGACGGGCTGGGTGAACATCAACGAGTCGACCAACTACTGGGAGTCGCATCTCCCGTTCGGCGGCCGCGCCGGCAGCGACAGCGGGATCGGCCGGGTCGGCGGCTCGAACGTGATGAGCACGTTCACGGAGCTCCAGACGATCGTGCTGACGCCCGGCGCTCGACATTAGAGCACGGCGCGCACTTCCCGCTCGAACGTCGCGATGTGCTCGGCCACAGTCTCGCGGGCGCGCTGCGCATCGCCGGCGAGGATCGCGCGCAGCAGGTCGTCGTGCTCGTGAACCCGCGCGAACAGGTGCGGCAGGCGGTCGATCACGAGGTACCAGATCCGCAGCGAAAGGTTGAAGTAGCGCCCGAGCGTCTCCTCGAGATACGGGTTGCCGGCGCAGCGGTACACGAGCCGGTGTACGCGGGCGTCGAGCTCCATCAGCCCGACGACGTCACCGCTGCCCTGACTCTCGGGGAGCTCCTCGAGCAGCTCCTGTATCTCCGCTCGCTGGACCTCGGTCACCCGTTGTGCAGCCCGGTAGGCCGCGTGCCCCTCGAGCTGGGTGCGCACGTCGGATATGTCGGCCAGGTCGGTGATGTTGATCTCCGAGGCGAACGTGCCCCGGCGCGGGAACACGGTCACGAGGTTCTCGAGCGCCAGCCGCTTGATCGCCTCCCTGACCGGAGTCCGGCCGATCCCCAGCTCGGTTCCCAGAACGTCCTCATCGATCGGCGCGCCTGGTGCGATGCGCAGCGTCACGATCCGGTCGCGGAGGTCCGCGTACGCGCGATCCGCGAGCAGCTCGCGCGCGCCCGGGAACTGGCGAGCGGGACGCTGCGGGACGGCGGGCTCCGGTGCCGGCGGCTGTCGCGGGGCGGGCGTGTCTTGCCCGACGGGCACCCGCTGGGGGGTCTCGGTGGTCACGACCCGAGCCAGGTTTGACGCGCGGCACAGACGACTGATATATGAGTCATCGGTTAGTCAGTCTAAACAACCGAAAGATGCGCGCCAAGGGCTATCAGCGGCTGTCCGAGAGCGGCCCGTGACGGCCGAATCAGAAGCCGTGGCTCGGCGTTTGGCGGCCGGAGAAGCCGGCCGCGCGCGGGAGATCGTCTCGAGCCTCGCGCGGCACACGCCGGTGCTGAGCTCGCGCAGCCTGTCCGAGCGTTGCGGCGGTCAGGTCCTGCTCAAGGCCGAGAGCCTTCAGCGCACCGGGTCGTTCAAGCTGCGCGGGGCCGTGCACAAGATCGCCCGGCTCGACCGGCCAACGGGCGTCGTCGCCGGGAGCGCCGGCAACCATGGCCAATCGCTGGCCTACGCTGCTCGCGCGCAGGGCGTCCCGTGCGAGGTGTTCATGCCGCGCGAGGCACCGGTCGCCAAGGTCGCAGCCGTCGAGGCTTTCGGCGGGAAGGTGCAACTCGCGGGGGACTCGGTCGATGAGTGCGTGCGGGCGGCACGCGAGCGGGCCGCCGAGACCGGCGCTGAGTTCGTGCACCCGTTCGACGACCCGGACGTGATCATCGGCCAGGCGACGCTCGGCCTCGAGCTGCTCGAGGACGTGCCGGACCTCGCTGCCGTAGTCGTGCCGGTCGGCGGCGGTGGACTGATCTCCGGTGTTGCCGCGGTGGTCAAGGCGGCTCGTCCGGACGCGCGCGTGGTCGGGATCCAGGTCGAGGCCTGCGCCGCGTTTGAAGAGTCGCTGCGCACACGCTCGCCGACCACATTCGACGCCAGCGCGACGATCGCCGACGGGATCGCGATCAAGCGACCCGGCGAGATCACCCTGCCACTCGTCGAGCGATGGGTGGACGAGGTCGTGACCGTCGGCGAGGACGACACCGCGGAGGCGATGGTGTGGCTGATGGAGCGGGCGAAGCTCGTCGTCGAGGGCGCGGGGGCGGTGGGCGTCGCCGCTCTGCTCGCCGGGACCGTGAGCCCCGCGCAGGAGGGCTCGACGGTGATCATCCTCTCGGGCGGCAATGTCGACGCCGGCCTGCTCGCCGCGATCGCCCAGCGCCACGAGACGACCGCTGGCCGGCGGGTGCGACTGTTCACCAAGATCTCCGACCGGCCCGGAGGCCTGGCGGCGCTGCTGACTCGGATCGCCGACGCCGGTGGCAACGTCGTCCAAGCTGATCACGTTCGTGAGGCGGTCCCGCTCCACGTCCGCGAGACCGGCGTCGAGCTCGCGCTCGAGACCCGCAGCGCCAAACACGGACAGGACCTCGTGGCGTCGCTGGAAGCCGCCGGCTACGACGTCAAGCGGCTCGACTCCTAGTGCGCCGGGATCAGCCGGCGCCGGCGAGGAGATCGTCGAGCAGCGCACCGTAGCGGTCGATCACAAGCGAGAGATGGCCGTGGTCGGGGAGCAGCCGTGCGCTGGCTCCGGGCACGTGCGCCGCCAGCCACTCGCCGTGCGCGAACGGCACCATCCGATCCTGGGCTCCCTGCCAGATCGTGACCGGTGTGGACACCCCGGCGAGCTCGAATCCCCAGTCGCGGATCATCGCCAGATCGTCGTCGTACCATCCGTAGACGCCGCGTTGGAGGCCGGTTCGCGTGGCTTCGGCGAAATACTCCGCGAACTCTCCGCTCAACGCAGACAGGTCGACTTCTGAGAGCAGGTCGCCGAGCGCCTCATAGATCTGGGCGCTGCTGACGGACTCCAGCTGCGCGCGGAAGGGCTCGATGAACTCCAGCAGCTGCTCCTCACCGGCCTGCGCCGCAGCGAACTCATCGAGGTTCTCCTGTCCCATCCCATCGAGCCAGTCCAGGCCCTCGGCGTCACGCGGCGCGACGCCGGCGATCGTCGCCGCGGCGATCACCCGCTCGGGGAGCAGCGCCGCACAGGCCAGAGCATGGGGGCCGCCTCCAGACCAGCCCACGGTGAAGAACCGCTGCACCCCGAGCGCGTCGGTGATCGCCGTGACGTCCGACACGCAATCGGCGACCGAGCGGCCCGCCCGGCGGTCGCTGGTGGCGTATCCGGGCCGCGAGTAGACCACGTGGCGCAGGCCGCGTTCTGCGCCGGCATCGATCATCGGAGCGAACAGCCGCCCCGCGCTCGGCGTACCGGTGTGAAAGACCACGGTCTGGCCGTCCGCGGGACCACCGATCTGCACGTCGAGCCGGCCCGAAGCCCCTTCCATCTGAAGGCTGTCGACCATGTCCGTCAGTCGCCCAGCTCGGCCCGGCGCCGAACGACGTACTCCTGGAGCTCGGCGGCGATCGCGTCGTCGAGCGGGGGCTGCTCGTAGCTCTCGAGCGTGGCGCGCCAGATCTCCGCGGCGCGGGCGGTGGTGTCGCGAGCGCCTTTCTTGGTCCAGCGGTCGAAGTTCTCGGTCGAGGACAGCAGCGGCCGGTAGAAGCATTCGCGGAAACGTTCGAGCGTGTGCACGGCGCCGAGGAAGTGTCCACCCGCGCCGACCTCCAGATGTGCGTCGAAGGCCAGCGACGCCTCGTCGATCTCCAGCGGCGTGAACTCGTGCTTGAGCTCCCGCAGCAGCTCCACGTCGAGGATGAACTTCTCGTAGCAGGAGACCAGACCGCCCTCGAGCCAGCCCGCGGAATGCATGACGAAGTTGGCGCCCGCGAGGAATGTCGGCAGGAACGTCATCAGCGACTCGTAGGCAGCCTGGGCATCGACCGTCTGCGAGGCGTTGAGCGCGCCGCCGCCCCGCCACGGCAGGCCGAAGCGCCGGGCTATCTGGCCCGTGCAGAGCACGCCGATCCCCGACTCCGGCGTCCCGAACGACGGTGAGCCGGACTGCATGTCGGTGTTGGAGAGGAACGATCCGAACACCACCGGCGCACCGGGCCGGATCAGCTGGGCCAGCGCGATCCCGGCGAGGCCCTCGGCAATCTGCTGTACCAGCGTCGCGGGCAGGGACACCGGCGACATCGCCCCCATGAGCAGGAACGGGGTGATCACGACCGCCTGGTTGGCCTTCACGTACTCGAACATCGCGCCGAGCATCCGGTCGTCATAGCGCAGAGGGGAATTGACGTTGATCAGCGAGATCGAGACGGGCGCCCGCTCGATCGCCTCGCGGCCGCCGAACAGGATCTCCCCCATCCTGATCGTGTCGGCCGCGTTCGGTCCCGAGGTGACCGAGCCCATGTACGGCTTGTCCGACAGCGTCTGCAGCGCGTAGACCATGTCCAGGTGGCGCGAGTCAAGCGGCCTGTCCTCGGGCTCGCAGATCGTCCCGCCCGGAGAGTCCAGCTCCGGGAAGGCCTGCGCAAGCCGGACCAGGTTCTCGAAGTCCGCCATCTTCGCGTCGCGCCTCACGTCGCCCTCGCGGATGAACGGGCACCCGTAGACGGGCGCGAACACCATGTGGTCGCCACCGATGTGCGCCGTCATCTCCGGATTGCGGGCCTGGAGCTCGAACTCCGAAGGCGCCTTGGCCACCTGCTCGAGGATGAACTCGGGGTCGAAGCGGACGCGGTTCTCGTCCTCGACGATCTGGCCGGCATCACGCAGCAACTCGACCGCCTCGGGGAGCAGAAACTCGACGCCCAGCTCGGAGACGATCCGTCGCCAGCCCTTGTCGAGCACTTCCATCGCGTCCTCGCTGAGGATCTCGTAGCGGGGCATGGCGTTTACGAACAAGCTGGCCTCCTCCGATCGTGGCTTGACCCGGCGTCGCCTGCACGTAATATATATCTACCGTGGAACAACAGTTTCAAGTAGACGATCCGCCGCGCCCGGTGGCCGGAACGACCGCGGTCGACCGCGGCGCGGACCTGCTCGTCCGCGTACTCGAATCAGAGCAGCCGGTGGCGTTGGCCGATCTCGCCCTGGCGACGGGGATTCCGAAGAGCACGGCGTCACGGCTAGTCACCGCGCTCGAGCGCCGGGGCCTGATCGAGCAGGACGGAGAGCGCGGCCGCCTGCGCCCAGGCCCGGCGATCCTCCGCGTCGCCGAGCGCGGGATGTTCGAGCGCCACCTGGTCGAGCTCGCAGCGCCCTCCCTCGACGCGCTCGCACAGGCCAGTGGCGAGACGATCAACCTCGCGCTCCCGGCCCACAGCGGCGTCGAGCACGTGGCCCAGGTCGACAGCCGTCACTTCCTCGGGGCCGGCCAGTGGCTCGGCCGCTCGGTCGACTATCACTGCACCGCGGTCGGCAAGGTGTTCATGGCCTTCGGCCGCGCGACGATGCCGGCGCGGCCACTGCGCAAATACACCCCCGTGACGATCAGCGACCCCCAGAAGCTGCGCGATCAGGTGGAGGTCGTCCGCCGCGAGGAGTTCGCCGCGGCGATCGACGAGCTGGAGGTCGGGCTCGCCGCGATCGCCGTGCCCGTCCGCAGCGCCGGCGGCGAGGTGGTGGCGGCACTCAGCCTCTCAGGGCCGACCGTCCGCATGACCCCGGCTCGGATCGCCGAGCTCAAACCTGTACTCAGCGAAGAGGCACGGAATCTCAGCCGTCGCCTCGGCAACACCGAGCAAGGAGAGAACGCCGCATGACCCACGAGGAACTCCTTCAGATGCTCTACGACGAGACCCTCGTCGGCAACGCGCCGGCCGTCAAGAGCGGCGTCGAGGACGGACTGCAAGACGGACTCGAGCCAGAGCGGATCCTCTACGACGCGCTGATCCCGTCGCTCGAGGAAGTCGGCGCGCGGTTCGAGCGCGGCGACTACTTCGTGCCCGAGATGCTGATCGCCGCGCGCGCGATGCAGGGCGCACTCGACATCCTTCGCCCCCTGCTGGCCGAGACCGGCACCCAGCAGGTCGGGACGTTCCTGATGGGGACCGTCAAGGGCGACGTCCATGACATCGGCAAGAAC
>DATCNP010000129.1:0-9481 GCA_036565205.1 Solirubrobacteraceae bacterium
CCCGCCCGCGGCCCGGCCCCGCCCGGCCCCGCTCGGGCCCCGTCCAGCCCCGACCGGCGCCAGCGCCTCGGCCCCGCCCGGGCCCCGCGCCCCGGCCCCGCGCCCGCGCGCCAGCGCCTACAACACCCCGAGCGCTCGTCCGGCGTGGGCGACGAAGTTGAACAGCGGCGACGGGAAGATGCCGAAGAAGACGCTGGCGATTCCGGCCAGCGCCGCCACCAGCACGACCTCGCCGTCAGCCTCCCGCGCCGCGGGGCCTGAGACACGGCCCCCGGAACCCGAGACGAGCTCGGCCTCCGGTGCGCCGCCGGCGATCGGGGCCAAGCCTCCCGGTCCCACACCACCGACCCCGCCTGGGACACCGCCGACCCCGCCTGGGACACCGCCGACCCCGCCCGGGACGCCGCCAAACCCGCCGACCGCGGCCGGAGCGACTCCCTCGCGCGTCCACATCACCGCGATCACCCGCACGTAGTAGGCGAGCGAGATCATCGAGCCGATCACGAGCACGATTCCGAGCCAGGTGTAGTTGCCGTTCACGAGCGCATGGATCAGCTGGAACTTGCCGATGAAGCCGACCGTGCCCGGGATCCCAGCCAGCGCGAGCATCGCGACGGTCATTGCCGCGGCCAGCGCGGGGCGCCGTGTACCGAGGCCGGCGAACGAAGCGATGTCGTCGCCGCTCGGAGCATCCGCACCAATCTCGGTCCCTTCGCCGACCGTCTCCCGCTGGACGGCGATCACGACCGCGAACGCGGCCATATTCATGGCCAGGTAGATCAGGAGGTAGAGGACCGTCGCGTTGACGCCGAGCTGGGTCCCGACGACCACGCCGGCGAGCATGTAGCCCGCC
This sequence comes from Solirubrobacteraceae bacterium, assembly GCA_036565205.1. GTDB lineage: Bacteria > Actinomycetota > Thermoleophilia > Solirubrobacterales > Solirubrobacteraceae > Palsa-465. Next base: position 854 of record DATCNP010000129.1, read on the forward strand.
TGCGCGACGCTCGAGTACCCGAGCAGGCGCTTCAGCGAGGACTGGCCGAGCGCGCCGACGTTGCCGACGATGATCGTGATCGCGGCGACCGTGGCCAGCGCCGGAGCCCAGGTGCCGCGGGCCGAGATCAGCGCCACGTCGAAGAAGCGCAGGAACACCCCGAGCGCGGCCGCCTTCGTCGCCGTGGCCATGAACGCCGTGATCGGCGTCGGAGCACCCTCGTAGACGTCCGGCGTCCACTGATGAAATGGGGCCACCGAGGCCTTGAACGCGAGCCCGACCATCGCCAGCGCGATCCCGGTCAGGAACAGCGGGTCGCCCAGCAGGCCTCCGGCGAGCTTGCCCTGTGAGACGGCATGGGCGATTCCGGAGAAGTCGGTCGAGCCGGTCGCCCCGTAGATCAGCGCCAGCCCGTAGACCAGAGTCGCCGAGCCGACAGAGCCAATCACCAGGTATTTCAGCCCGGACTCGAGCGACTGCTCACGCCTGAACTCCGAAGCGCACAGCACATACAGCGGGATCGAGAGCAGCTCGAATCCGATGAACAGCGTGATCAGGTTCTGGGCCGAGACGAGGATGCTCATCCCCAGCACGCTGAACAGCAGCATCGAGTGGTACTCGCCATGGCCGGCTTCGTGGGCCGCGTGCGCACGCAGCGAGAGCAGGACGGCCGCGAATGCGGCGATGGCGAAGATCAGGTCGAGCACCAGGGCGAGGTCATCGACGGCCAGGGCGCCCGAGACGATCGAGGCGTGGTGCGTGAAGCGCGAGATCTCGAGCCCGATCGTGACCCCCAACGTGACGAGGCTCAGCAGCGGCACCGCGCGCTCGCGCCAGACGGCCCCGCGGAGCAGGCCAACCACCAGCACCACGAGCGCGCCGGCGCTCAGCGCCACGAACGGCGACAGCGACAGCCAGTCGATGTGCGGGCCCTTGATGCGCGCGGCGGCGAGTGGCATCAGCAGGCTCATGGCGTGCGGCTCGCGGTCAGCCGGGTCGAGGTTGCCTGCACCGACTGCACGCCGGCGATCGAGGACTTCAGCGTCGGCTCAGAGCGCCGCAGCCCGAACTGCGGATACAAGGCGAGCACCACGATCACGCCCAGCAGCGGCACGATCGCCACCGCCTCGCTCAACCGGATATCCAGCGACTCGAAGCCCGGCCGCAGCCGGTTGTGCATCGTGGAGATGAACAGCCGCAGCGCGTAGTAGGCCGCGCCGGCGATCCCGAGCGACGCGACCAGCGCGATCGCGAGCTTGGCCTTGAATACGCCCAGCAGGATCATGAATTCGCCGATGAAGTTCGACGAGCCGGGCATCGCCAGCGTGGCCAGCGAGGCGATCAGGAACAGTGCGGCCAGCACCGGCGCGCGGAACCCCTCGCCGCCCATCGAGCGGATGTCCTCCGACCCTCCGGCCCGCGCCGCCAGCGCGGCGACGATGAAGAACAGCGGCGCGGTCACGAGGGCGTGGTTGAGCATCTGGAGCAACGCGCCCTGGCCGCCCTCGGGGCGGAGCGAGAAGATCCCGAGCACGATGAAGCCGAGCTGGGCGACGCTCGAGTAGGCGACCACGAGCCTGGCGTCGTTGGTCGTGAAGGCGACCGCCGTGCCCCACAGGATCGAGATCAGCGCGATCACCAGGATCAGCGTCTGGTAGTGCACCGACGCGTAGGGGAACAGCGGCAGCACGACGCGCAGGAACCCGTAGGCCGCGACCTTCGAGAGGACGGCCGAGAACACCGCGACCGCCGGAATCGGCATCGACTTGTAGCCCTCGGCCAGCCAGCCGTGGAACGGGACCAACGGCATCTTGACCAGGAACGCGATCGCGAAGCAGAGGAAGATCCAGTCCTGCGAGGCGTGCGACAGGGGCAGGTGCTGGAGCGAGCTGAGCACGAACGTGAGCCCGGTGCCGTGCCGGCTGGAGGCGACCACGCCGGTGGCGATCGCCCCGACGAGCATGAAGAACGACCCGATCAGCGTGTAGATCAGGAGCTTGATCGCCGCCCGGGTACGCTCGCCGCTGCCCCAGGAGATGATCAGGAACACGAACGGCACCAGCATCAGGTCGAAGAAGGCCACGAACAGCGCCAGGTCCTGGGCGCAGAACGCGCCGAGGACCGCGCTCTCGGCCAGCCCGAACCAGAAGAAGAAAAGACCCGGGCGCTCCCAGTCGCGCAGCGCCGCCCACGCGAGCGCGGCGGTGAAGATCACCGTCGTCAGCAGCACGAGCGCGACGTTGAGGCCGTCGAGCCCGATCTTGTAGTGGATCCCCAGGGCGGAGATCCAGACCTTGTCGGTGGTGAACTGAAGCCCGGACTGGCCGAGCTTGAAGCGGGCCACGAACGAGATCGCGATCGCCAGCGTGATCACGCTGGCCGCCGCGCTCACGCGGCCGACCAGCCGCGGCGGCAGCCAGGCACACAGGAGCCCGATCACCAGCGGCAGCCAGATCAGGATCGAGAGACTCATGCCGCCGAGATCAGGAAGTAGAGAGCGACTCCGGTGATGCCGATTACCATCGCGGCCGCGTAGTAGCGAACGAAGCCGGTCTGCGCGCGGCGCACCGCCGCCGAGCAGGCCCGCGCGAGGCCGACCGTCCCGCCGGTGATCCCGCCCCCGATCAAACCGGGCTCGAGCACCGACTCGCCGAAGCGCCCGAGCCACTGGGCCGGGCGCACGACGATCGCGTCGATCAGCTCATCGAAGTACCACTTGTTGACGAACACGCGGTGCACGAGCGCGAAGCGACTCTGAAGCGCGGCCGAGGTACCCGGCGCGGCGACCCAGATGCGGTAGGCGATCGCGATCCCCGCGAGCCCGATCGCCGCCCCGATCACCAGCCCCACCCAGGCCGAGGAAGTCGACGGCTCGAGATGGGCGAAGCGCGAATCGGCGAACGTCGGCGCCAGGAAGCGCGTGATCGAGTCATCGACGCCCGGGATCTGGAGCACACCGCCGATCACCGCCAGCACGGCCAGCGTCGACATCGCGAGCTTCATCGGCAGCGCGCGCTCGGCGATCTGGTGCTCGGGCCCGGGGAAGCCGACGTCGGTGTCCTCCTCCTCGCCGGTGGCCGGGTTGCGCGGGACGTCGGTGTGGTGGATGTGCCCGTCGATCAGCTCCTGGGCCTCGGGGCACGGCGCGCCGAAGAACGCCCGGAAGATCATTCGGAAGGTGTAGATCCCGGTCAGCAGCGCGCCGGCGTAGCCGAGGATCCCCAGGAGCTCGAAGCCGCCACCGCGGTGGTTGAGGAACGCGATGATGTCGTCCTTGGAGAGCCAGCCCGAGAACGGGGGAACTCCCGAGAGCGCCAGCCCGCCGACGATGAAGCACCCGAACGTGAACGGCATCGCCCGGCGAAAGCCGCCCATCCGGTCCAGCGACTGCTCGTTGGCCATCGCGCCGATCACCGATCCGGCGGCCATGAACAGCAGCGCCTTGAAGAAGGCGTGCGTCATCAGGTGAAACAGGCCGGCGGAGTAGGCCCCCACCGAGACGCCCATGATCATGTAGCCGATCTGCGACATCGTCGAGTAGGCGATCACCCGCTTGAGATCGGTGACCGTGATCGCGATCGTCGCCGCGATCAGCAGCGTCGCACAGCCGATGATCGCGCCGACGTCTGCGGCGCTCGGCGCGAGCTCGAACAGCGGGTGCATGCGCGCGATCAGGTAGACGCCGGCCGTGACCATCGTCGCGGCGTGGATCAGGGCCGACACCGGCGTCGGGCCCTCCATCGCGTCGGGCAACCAGGTGTGCAGCGGGACCTGGGCCGACTTCGCAAACGCGCCGACCAGCAGCAGCAGGCAGCCGGCGACCAGGTCGGTCGAGTCCCGGTGGAACACGTGGTGCACGGCGCTGAACGTCTTCAGGAAGTCGACCGTGCCGGTGTGGCGGAAGATGAAGAAGGTGCCGAACACGAGCCCGATGTCGCCGACCACGTTGATCACGAACGCCTTCAGGCCGGCGCGGGTCGCGGTCTTGCGCCGGTACCAGAACGAGATCAGCAGGTACGACGCGGCGCCGACGAACGCCCAGCCGACGATCAGCAGGACGAAGTTGCCGGCCAGCACCAGCAGCAACATCGAGAAGACGAAGTAGTTGAGGTAGGCGAAGAAGCGCGTGTAACCACGATCGGAGTCCATGTAGGCCACCGAGTAGAGGTGGATCAGCGTCGAGACGCCCGAGACGATCAGCGCCATCAGGACCGACAGCGGGTCGACGAGGATCGAGAGCTTGGCGTCGACGCCGACGCTCGAGTCGTAGCTCCACAGAGTCGAGACGAGCTGGCGGTGATTCTCGCTCTGTCCCAGGAGCGAGATCAGCATCGCGATCGCGCAGGCGAACGCGAGTGCGATCGCCAGCGTTCCCACCCAACCCGCGCTCCGTCCCGTCCAGCGCCTGAAGCCGAGCGGGATCACGACCGTCCCGACGAGCGGGCACAGCAGGACCAGCCAGCCAAACGTGGTGGCGCTCACCGAGCGCTCATCCGTGGAGCTCGTTCAGCTCGTCGACGTTGACCGGCAGCCGCCGGCGGTGCAGCGCGACGATCAGCCCCAGCCCGACGGTCACCTCGCAGGCCGCGACGACCAGCACGATCAGGGCGAAGATCTGGCCGTCCTCGCCACCCCACATCCGGCTGAAGGCGACCAGCGCCAGGTTGGCTGCGTTCAGCATCAGCTCGAGGCAGAGCAGGATCACCAGCGGATTGGGCCGGGTCAGCACTCCGGCGGCGCCGATGCAGAAGATCAGAGCCGAGACGACGAGGTACCAGCCGATCGCCATCTACTGCTGCCCTCCCACGGGCTCGGGCGCCGGGGCGTCGCCCGGCCCGCGCCGTGAGCCGCCCTCACCGAGCACCCCCGCCGGATCCACATCGCCGGGGGCAATCGGCCCCGGGCGCCTGAGCCCGGCGGCCTCGGCCAGCGTCCCGGTCGACGTCGCGCGCGCCGGGTGGTAGCGCGGATCGGTGTCCGCCCAGTCGCCGTCGAGGCCGCGCCGGCGCCGGGCCAGCACGACGGCGCCGATCGCCGCGACGAGCAGCAGCAGCGAGGCGACCTCGAACGGGAACAGGTACTTGGTCAGGAACAGCCGGCCGATGTGGGCCGGTGTGCCGAAGCCGGGGATGAACGGCGCGCCCTTGGCCGAGATGCCCTTCAGCGCCGAGCCGAGGATCGCGATCCACAGCTCGACCGCCAGCGCGAGCGCGAACAGCGGCCCGATCGCCTTCAGCGCCCCGCTGCCTCGCGTCAGCGGCTCGTCCTGGCCGCCGACGTAGGCCACGACGAACACGTACAGGACCATCACCGCGCCGGCGTAGACGACCACCTGGGCGGCGGCGACGAACTCGGCCCGCAGGAGCAGGAACAGCGCGGCGAGCGCGATCAGGTGCACGACCAGCGAGAGCACGCTGTAGAACGGGTTTCTCAGCATCACGACGCCGATCGCGCCGCCCAGCGCCCCGATCGCCGCGATGAAGAACAAAACCGCGCTCACGGATTACTCGTCCTCCGTGCGCAGCGGCGTGCGCTCGATCGCCTCGGCGAGCAGCATCTCCTTGGTGAAGATCAGATCCGAGCGGGTGTAGTCCGACATCTCGTAGTCATGGCCCATCGTGATCGCGTCGAACGGGCACGCGACCTCGCAGTAGCCGCAGAAGATGCAGCGCGAGAGATTGATCTCGTACACCGCGGCGTAGCGCTCGCCGGCCGAGATGCGGTGCTCGGGGGTGTTCTCGGCCGCGACCACACGGATGCAGTCGGCCGGGCAGGCGGCGGCGCAGAGCGAGCAGCCGACGCACTTCTCCAGTCCCGTGTCCTCGAAGCGGTGGAGCTTGTGGCGGCCGCGGAAGCGCGGGTAGACCGGCGTCTTCTCCTCCGGGTACTGGATCGTCGACGGCCCCTCGACGATCCTGGCGAAGGTCGTCTTCAGACCCCGCAGCGTCTCGCCGAACGTGCGGTAGGCGCCGCGGACCGGGCTCCTTCCCGGCGCGCGGATCACCTCGATGACGTCCTTGCCGGGGTCGTAGGGCGGGGTCACGTGCCCACTACGATCGCGGTCACGAGCAGGTTCAGGGTCGCCAGCGGGAGCAGGATCTTCCAGCCGAAGGACATCAGCTGGTCGTAGCGCAGCCGCGGCAGCGTGGCCCGGATCCAGATGAAGAAGGTGATCACGACCATCACCTTTGCCAGCACGACGATCGGGTCGACCCAGCCCGGCGGATGGATCCCGAACGGCAGCAGCCAGCCGCCGAAGAACATCGTCACGGTGATCCCGGAGACGACGATCATGTTCGCGTACTCGGCGAACAGATAGGCCACGAACGGTGTGCCGCCGTACTCGGTGAAATAACCGCCGACGAGCTCGGCGTCGGCCTCGATCAGGTCGAAGGGAGCCCGGTTGGTCTCCGCGAACGACGCGACCAGGAACACCAGGAAGCCGACGATCTGGGGGATGAAGTACCACATGCCGCGCTGGGCGTGGACGATCCCGGTCAGCGACAGCGTCCCCGCGGTCATGATCACGCCCACGAGCGCCAGGCCCTGGGAGACCTCGTAGGAGATCAGCTGCGCGGCGCCACGCATCGCGCCGAGGAACGAGTACTTGGAGCCGCTCGCCCAGCCGCCGAGCATGATCCCGTAGAACGAGATGCCGCTGAACGCGAACACGTACAGCGGTCCGACCGAGACGTCGATCCCGTACAGGCCGACGTTCTGGCCGAGCACGCGCTGGACGTCCCCGAAGGGCACCAGGGCCAGCGACGCGACCGCGGTCAGGATCGCGATCGCCGGAGCGATCCGGAACATGAAGCCGACCGATGTCGTGGGGCGAAACGGCTCCTTGGTGGCGAACTTGACGATCTCCGCCAGCGGCTGCATCAGCCCGAACGGCCCGACCCGGTTGGGGCCGTAGCGGCCCTGGAAACGCCCGAGCAGCTTGCGCTCGTAGACGATGATCACCGGCAGGATCGCGAAGATCACGCCGAAGATCACCAGCGCCTTGATGATCTGGACCCACCAGGGCTCGAAGTAGTTGACGCTGGCCAGCCCGGTCACGACTTGCGCACCTCGATCACCGGCTCGGTCAGCACATTGGCCGAATCAGACGCGATCCCCTCGGCCAGAAACGCCGTCCCGGCGGTGACGCCCGAGCGGATCGCGGCAGTCGCGGTGAGGCTGGTCCCGTTCTGAGACACATGGACGCTCTCGCCCTCGGCGATCCCGAGCCGCTCGGCGTCGGCCAGCGAGAGCTCGAGCCGTTGAGCCGGGAACAGGAACTTGAGCGCGGGCGAGATCTCGACCTCGGGTGAGGCCCAGATCGGCCGGTAGGTCCCCAGGCGGAGTCCGCCGTTCGATGCCGCGTGGGGTGCCTCACGACCCAGGTCGGCGGGGCTGGCCCTGACCACCGTGGCGGGCTCTAGGCCGCTCGGCATCGCGGTCGCCTGCTTTCGCGCGGGCCAGCGCACTCCATGGCCGGCGATCTCCTCGAGCGTCAATCCCTCATAGAACGGCACCGCCTCGACGAGTTGCTTGAACGCCATCCCACTGGTGAGCACGCCGGTGTCGAAGCCCGCACGCTTGGCGACCTCGGCGATCACCGACCAGCCGGCGCGGACCTGGCCAGGATGAGCGATCGCCATCCGCAGCCGCTGCAGCCGACCGTCGGGGTGGACGACCGTGCCCTCCTTCTCGGCGTGCGACTCGGCCGGGAAGATCACGTTGGCGTGCTCGAGGATGCCCTCGGTCAGCACCGAGGCGTGGGCGACCACAAGCGCCGCGCCGTGCAGCGCGCGCTCCCACAGCGCCCGGTCGGGCTGGTCGCGCAGCGGGTCGGTCTGAAGCAGGTAGAGCGCGGTCAGCTCGCCCTCGGCGGCGGCGCCGGCGATCTCTCGCGCGCCGCGCCCGGCGAACCGCGCCTCGGAGTAGCCGGGGCCGGCGTTCGGGAGTACGCCGGCCTCGCGCAGGCCGCGGCCGTTGGCGCCGGAGGGGATCTCGAGCAGCCCCGCCCCATCGCGTCCGGACAGGCCCAGGCGCTCGGCGATGCTCAGCAGCGCCGCGGCGGCCTCGGCGCCGATCCGCTCCCCCCAAACGATCACCACGTCCTTTCCGCCTTCGCGCAGCAGACGGCCGAGGTCACTGCGAGGCTCGCCACCGAGCTCGTCGGCCAGCTCGGCGAGGAATCTGGTCTCCTCGCCCGGGGCGCAGCGCACCACGAGCTGGGCGTTGGGATCGAGCGCGCTCGGGCGGCTGGTGGCGATCGCCAGCCTGACGCCGCGGCGGCGGATGCCCTTGCGGATCCGCAGATCGAGGATCGGCGCGTCATCGATCGGGTCACACCCGACCAGCAGCACGGTGTGGGCGAACTCCAGGTCGGTCACGCCGGCCTGGAGCGCCGGTGCTGCGAAGTGCCGGGCCACATCGTTCTGGAGGCCGTATACGCCCCGGGAGTCGATGTCGTTGGAGGTCAGGCCGTCGCGCAGCAGGCGCTGCAGGAGGAAGCCCTCCTCGTTGGAGGCCTGCCCGCCGACGAGGGCGCCGATGCGGCCCCTGTGCTTGGCGACGACCGCCGCCGCCTCGAGCGCTCGCTCCCAGGAGACCTCGCGCAGCTCGCCGCCGTCGCGCACG
>DATCNP010000130.1:0-15479 GCA_036565205.1 Solirubrobacteraceae bacterium
GTTTAGTATATCTGGGCCGGTGGACGGCGCGGCGGGGGGCGGGGCGGAGGTGGGGCGGACGCGAGCGCCGGGGGGCGAGGCGAGCCCGGACGTGACCGGCGTCAGGCGCTTACAGAACCGGCGCGCGCTCGCCTGACGCGCCAGATGTGCTCCATCGGCCAGCGCCGCGCCCAGTCGCGGTCGATCTCGTCTCGGTAGCTGCTGGTCGCGTCGGCGGGCGGGCGGAGCTCGAGCAGCGACTGCACCACCAGACCGCTCTGCCCGAACAGGCGGATCCACTCGCCGTAGCGCAGCTGGAACACGAACGGCTCACCGGGCTCCTCGATCCGGTGAAGGTTCCAGTACTCGAGCTCGAGTCGCTCGCTCGGGTGATCTGCGGGCGGCATCCAGGCCAGGTCGAGGATCGGAGTGTGCATCGAGAACGCGAGCAGTCCGCCGGGCCGAAGGATCCGGGCCGCCTCGGGGACGGTGCGGTACGGGTCGGCGAAGGTCATCGCCCCGTGGTCGCAGAACACCACGTCGAACGACTCGTCTGCGAATGGTGTCGACTCGGCGCTCGATTGGACGAGCGGGAAAGCGACCTCGGCCTCGGTCATCAGCGCGCGAGCGTGCTCGAGCTGCCGCTCGGACATGTCCAGGCCGGTGGTCCGCGCGCCGCGGGCGTGGAGCGCGATCGACCACTGCGCCGCCCCGCAGCCGAACTCCAGCACGTCGAGGTCGCGGACGTCGCCGAGAGCGTCGATCTCCAACTCGGGAAGCTGCCAGACGCCCCAGGCGGCGCCGCCCGCGGCAGCGATCTGAGGACCATGGCGCGACTGGTAATCGTCGGAGCGCCGGTCCCACTCCTCGCGGTTGAAGGCCTCGTGCGGCCGCTGCTCGTCCATGACGCTGAGCCTAAACCCTGCCTGCCCGCGCGGCTTGCGCGGCGGTTGGGAGACTGTGAGCGTGCTCGTTCCTGACCCTCGCGCTCGACGGCTGTTCCAGCTCTTCCCCGGGCTACTGCTGTATGGGGTCAGCGACGGGATGATCCTGCTCGCCGGCCTCGGGGTCGATCCGTGGGACGTCCTTCACCAGGGGCTCTCGCGCCGGATCGGGTTGGGGGTTGGGACATGGGCGGTGATCGTCGGCGGCCTCGTGCTGGCGCTGTGGATTCCGCTACGCCAGAAACCGGGGGTCGGGACCGTGTGCAACGTCGTCGTGGTCGGGGTGGTGATCGACCTGGTCCTCGCGACGGTCTCGCCATCGCACCAGATCGTCGTCCGCTGGCTGGTGATGCTCGCGGGTGTGGGATTGAACGGCATCGCGACCGCCGCGTACATCGGAGCCGGACTCGGTCCCGGACCCCGGGACGGACTGATGACCGGGCTGGCCGCCCGCGGGCATTCGATCAGGGTCGCGCGGACTGCGCTCGAGCTGACCGTGCTGGCCAGCGGCTGGCTGCTCGGCGGCACGGTCGGCGTAGGCACCGTGGTCTACGCGCTCTCGATCGGCCCGCTGGCCCATTACTTCCTGCCCCGGCTCGACATCGACGGGCGGCAGTGGAGCGGCACCAAGGGAGGGCCAGTGCCCGAGGCGCCCCCAGACCCAATTGGGGCGTGAGGATGGCCGACGTAGGAATGGCCGTGAGTGTCGTAGTCGACGCGGGGCAAGCGACTCAGTCCGGGCCCGGCAACCCAGCCGGGTGGTGGGATCCTTCGCCGAGCAGCTCGTAGTAGTCGCCGCGCGAGTCGGTGTAGATCTGGGCGACGGTGCGCAGGCCGGTGGGCTCGAGCAGCGTTCCGGCGGCGATCGAGATCGTCTCGCGCGCGGGCGCGCGCCAGAAGATGCTGGCGCCGCACTCGGCGCAGAATCCCCGGGCGCGCCCGTCGGCTTCGTACCAGCGCAGCGTCTGATCGGCGACCAGCACGAGGTCTGCTGCCGCACACGCCGAGTAAGCGGCGGCGTGTCCGTGCGTGCGACGACACCGGCTGCAGTGGCAGACGACGACGTCGCGCAGCGGACCCGTCACCTCGTAGCGGACGCCGCCACACAGACAACCACCGGGATGGCGCTCCTGGGCCACGGTCGCGGATCCTAGCCGGGGCGAACGGAGGGCCGGAGGCACGTGCGGCTTTTACGCTGCTCGCGGGCGTGGAAGACTTCGAGCGATGTCGGCCGATGCCGCAGCCTCGTTTCACGGCTTTCCTGCCGATGCGTTCGAGTGGTTCCGCGGGATCGAGACGGACAACTCCAAGCACTACTTCTCGACCCACCGGGAGACGTACGAGGTTGCCGTGCGCGACGCGCTGCAGGGGCTGCTCGAGGAGCTCGCGGCTGAGTTCGGTGGCACCGTGAAGATGTTCCGACAGCATCGCGACGTGCGCTTCTCACGAGATAAATCGCCGTACAAGGCGAGGACCTACGGGGTGATCGCGGAGCGTTCAGGCGGCCGCACCGCGCTGTATGCCCAGCTGTCCTCCGAGGGTCTGTTCGCCGGGACGGGTTACTACGTTCTGGCCACGGATCAACTCGCGCGGTTTCGCGATGCTGTCGTCAACGACGTCACCGGGCCTGAGCTCGGGAGCGCCGTGCGCGGCGTTGAGACGGCGGGGGTGGAGACCTTCGGTGAGGCGCTGCGCACAGCGCCGCGAGGCTATCCGCGCGACCATCCGCGGATCGAACTGCTGCGCCACAAGTCTCTGATCGGGGGTCGGCGCGCCGACCCCGGCCTCGGCGGAATCGCTCGCGACACCGCGCTCGCGCACACGCGCGAGACCTGGCGGGCCTGTGAGCCGCTCAACTCGTGGCTCGAGCGCAACGTCGGGGCGAGCGAGCTTCCGATGCAGGGTCGGCGCCGATGAGCGGCGCCGAGTCCGATCCCGAGCTGGATGCGCTGCTCGCCGAGCAGATCGCCTATTACCGTGCGCGGGCCCCCGAGTACGAGGACGACACGATGGAGGAGCTCGGCCCGGAGGTCCTCAAGGGCGCGGGGCGGGAGCTGCTGACTGCGATCGACGCCTTCGCGCCGAGAGGGGACGTGCTCGAGCTGGCGTGCGGACCGGGCACCTGGACGGTGGACCTGCTCCGCCACGCGCATAGCCTCACGTGCGTCGACGCCGCTCCCGAGATGCTTGAGCTCGCCACGCGGCGTGTCGACGACGAGCGCGTCCGCTTCATCCACGCCGACCTGTTCTCGTGGGAGCCGGACCGGCTCTATGACGCGATTTTCTTCGGCTTCTGGCTCTCGCACGTTCCGCTCGAGCGCTTCGACTCGTTCTGGGAGATGGTCGCGAGCGCGCTCGAGCCGGGCGGACGCGTCCTGTTCGTCGACGACGCCTACCGCACGGCGGAGGAGCTGATCGCGGGCAAGGAGTCCTCGACGATTGGTCGACGATTGCACGACGGCCGGCCGTATCGTGCCGTGAAGGTGCCGCATACGCCCGAAAGTCTCGAGCGGCGGCTCGCCGACGCCGGCTGGCGGTTCGTCGTCACGCGTGGCACAGGGCCCTTTTTCTGGGGGCAAGGTGTCCCGGACCGGATCTGTGCATAACGCATAGTTTTTCAGGCATCGTTCCCACACAATTACGCAAGAACCATGGGGTTCCATGTGACAGGCTAGATGGTGATGAGTCGCGCAGAGCGCACCGCCAACCTCCTGGGCGTGGTCGTCCCGTTCATCGGGGTGCTCGCCGCCGTCGTGCTGCTCTGGAACAGCTGGGTCGACATCACCGATCTGGCGATCCTCGCTGTCATGTACCTCATCACCGCAGTGGGCGTGACGGTCGGCTTTCACCGCCTGCTCACCCACCGCGCGTTTCAGACCTACCCGTGGCTCGAGCGCACATTCGCGGTCCTCGGCTCGCTATCGGCCCAGGGCTCCGTCATGGACTGGGTCGCGGACCATCGCAAGCACCACGCGCACACAGATCGCGAGGGCGACCCTCATAGCCCGCACGTTGGACATGGCAGCGGGCTCGCCGGCCTCTGGCACGCGCACGCCGGCTGGCTGCTCGAGACGCAAGGCCAGGCCGACTGGAAGCGCTACGCGTCAGAGCTCTACGAGGATCCGGCGATGCGCCGGATCGGCCGTCGCTTCCCGCTCCTGGTCGTGCTCTCGCTGCTGATCCCGACCGTCGCGGGCTTCGTCCTCCACGGGTTCACCTTCGAAGGCGCATTGCGCGGCTACGTCTGGGGCGGCCTGGTGAGGATCTTCCTGGTGCACCATGTGACCTGGTCGGTGAACTCGGTCTGCCACTTCTTCGGCAGCCGCCGGTTCGAGATCGACGACCGCTCGACGAACGTCAGTTGGCTCGCGCTGCTGTCACTCGGCGAGTCCTGGCATCACAATCATCACGCCTTTCCTCGCTCCGCCTACCACGGGCTGCGCTCCTGGGAGCTCGACCCCTCGGGGTTGATCATCTCGGCGATGAGTCGCCTGGGGCTGGCCTGGAACGTGGTCCGGATCACGCCCGAGCGCCAGGTGGCGAAGACGGCCCGGGCGACCAAGCGCGCGATCGACGCGGCCGCGTAGCCCTAATCAGCCAGCGACCGGGTCGCGCTCCCGCGCGCGGCAGTCGGCACATACGCCGCGGATCACGAGCTCGGCGCCTTCGGCCCTGAAGCCTGTCGAGCCGGCGGCCCGAATCAGCTTCTCCGCATCCAGCTCACCGTCCAGGTCCTCGACCCGTCCGCAGCGGTTGCAGACAGCGTGCTGATGGGGATCCTCGCGACCGTCGTAGAGCGCCGCCCCCGGCCCGTCGATCCGCCGTGCCAGTCCGAGCTCGACCAGCAGCTCGAGTGTGGCGTAGACCGTCGGAGTCGAGGTGCCGGGCAGACCGTCGACGACGGCGCGCTGGAGCTCGTCCGCGGTCGCGTGGTGCCGGCGACGGCGGAGCTCGCGCAGGATCGCGAGCCGCTGCGGGGTGACACGCTGACCGCGGCCGTGGAGCAGCGCGATCAGCTCCTGCTGACCGGCGGCTTCGTGCTTTGGGAACTCTGTGGAAGTTGGCATTCGATGGCTGCGGAGGGGCTGGCTTAGGGTCTCCTAATTTAACACAGTTGTTATTATTAGTCCAGTGGTACAGAGCATCGAACGAATGCGGGCGCTCGATGAGCGTGCGCTGATACTGCGCTACATCCAGCCCGGCCTGGTCGGGCTGATCGACGGCACGCTTTCGACGTTGGCGCCGATTTTCGCCGCCGCGATCCTGTCCGGATCGCACACCGCGCTGTTCGTCGGGCTGGCGACCGCGGTCGGGGCCGGGATCAGCATGGGCTTCTCCGAGGCGCTGTCGGACGATGGCACCGAAACCGGCCGCGGCGGTGCGCTGGCGCGCGGAGTGGTCACCGGGGCCATGACCGCGATCGGCGGCGTTTTCCACACGCTGCCATTCCTGATCGGCAACGTCCACACTGCGCTCGTCGTCGCCGGAACGGTGGTCGCGATCGAGCTCGTAACGATCTCCCTGATCCGCAAGCGCTTCCTCGCGGTATCGCTGCGGACCAGCCTGCTTCAGGTTGCTCTCGGCGGCGCTCTGATTGTCGCTGCCGGCGTGCTCCTGGGCAGCGCCTGATCTGCCGGCAGCGCCTAATCGGCCGAGTAGCGACGCAGCTCCTCGCGTGCGATCGTGCGCTTGTGGATCTCATCGGGGCCGTCCGCAAGCCGGAGCGTTCGCAGATGCGCGTACAGCGATGCCAGCGGGAAATCGTCGGAGACGCCGGCGCCGCCGTGGACCTGGATCGCGCGGTCGACGACGCGGAGCGCCACCTCAGGCGCCGCGATCTTGATCGCCGCGATTTCCATCCGTGCGTGCTTGTTGCCGACCGTGTCCATCAGCCATGCAGCCTTCAGCGTCAGCAGCCGGACCATCTCGATCTCGATCCGCGACTCGGCGATCCAGTCCTGGACGTTCGCGCGCTCACTGACCGGCTGACCGAAGGTGACGCGCGTCCTCGCCCGGGCGCACATCAGCTCGAGCGCGCGCTCCGCGGCGCCGATCGTCCGCATGCAGTGGTGGATGCGGCCCGGCCCTAGGCGCGCCTGCGAGATCAAGAAGCCGTCGCCCTCGTTGCCGATCAGATTCCCCGTGGGCACCCTGACGTCCTCGAAGGTCACCTCGGCGTGGCCCTCCTGGTCGACGTAGCCGAACACGGGCAGGTTTCGAACCACGGTCACCCCCGGCGTGTCGGGCGGCACGAGCACCATCGACTGCTGCCGGTAGCGCGGCCCGTCCGGATCGGTCTTGCCCATCACGATCAGGACCCGGCAGCGATCCCGCATCGCGCCGGAGGTCCACCACTTGCGGCCGTTGAGCACGTACTCCTCACCGTCGCGCTCGATTCGGAGCTCGATGTTGGTCGCGTCCGAGCTGGCTACAGCCGGCTCGGTCATCGCAAACGCCGAGCGGATCTCGCCATCGAGCAGCGGCCGCAGCCAACGATCCTGCTGTTCAGGAGTACCGAACAGGGTCAGCACCTCCATGTTGCCGGTGTCCGGGGCGGCGCAGTTGCACGCCTCGGGGGCCACGTGGCTGCGGCCCATGATCTCGGCCAGTGGTGCGTATTCGCCGTTGGTGAGCCCAGCGCCCCAATCCGGATTGGGGTGAAACAGGTTCCACAACCCGCGCTCACGCGCTTCTGCCTTCAGCTCCTCCATCACCGCCGCGTGATGGTGCGGGTCGCCCGAGGTGGCAATCTGCTCGTGATAGACGGACTCGGCAGGGTAGATGCGCTCGTCCATGAAGGACAGCAGGCGATCGCGCAAGGCCTGACAGCGGTCGGTGTGTTCGAAGTCCATAGCTTGCTCTCAGCTCCTTGGTATTCCGAGTGCGCCCACCCACAGACGGGTGAGCGTCCTGACAAGCGCCTCGCCCGAGGCCGAGCCCGACCGCTGCACGTAACGCAGATAAGCCATCCGGCTGACCATCGCACCGAGCGCGTGAGCGGTCAGTATCGGGTCGAGATCGGGATCGGCCAGCCCGCGCTCCTGAAGCCGTGCGATCGCGCGCGCGTTGCGCCGGCCGAACGCCTCGGTGCGACCGAGCCGCAACCGGCGAAAGTCATCGTTGATCTGCGCAACCTGCTCCATCAGGCCCATCAGCTTCGCGTTGCGCCGGTAGGCCGCGAGGTAGGCGCGGTTCGCCGCCTCGATCACCTGCACCGGGTCCTCCCGATCGGCGAGCTCGCGGAGCCGCGGATGGAGCATCTCCTCCTCGACCTGCTCCATCACGGCGGCGAAGGCGTCGTCCTTGCTGGTGAAGTAGGTGTAGAACGAGCCGGTCGCGACTCCGGCCGCGGCGCTGATGTCGGTGATCCGGGCATCGAGGAAGCCGTCGCGCTCGAATACGTCGCGAGCGGCGTGGATCAGCGCCTCGCGCGTCCTCGTCCCACGGGCACTCGCGGGGGCCAGGCCGGTATGGGCAGGGAGGGCCGAGGTTCGCGGCACACTGTCACAGTATCAGCCAGTTGAACCTGGCTTCGAATTCGACTAGCCTGGCCGCGCAATCGGTTTGACCCCTCGGCCAGAGGAGGCACATGGAGCTCGCATCGAAGAACATCGTGATCACGGGCGCGGCGAGCGGAATCGGTCGCGGGCTTGCCGAGCGCTTCGCGGCGGAGGGGCCGAAGGGCCTCGTACTGGCCGATCTCGACCTGGAAGCGGTACGCGCCGTCGCGGAGCCGATCGGCGCGAGCGCCGTACAGACCGACGTCGGGTGTGAGGCCGACATCGTCGCACTCGTCGCACGCGCGCGTGAACGACATGGTCCGATCGATCTGTTCTGCTCCAACGCCGGTATCGGCGGGCCGCCCGGCGGCCCGGAGGCGCCGGACGTCGAGTGGCAGCGGACCTGGGAGATCAACGTCATGGCGCACATCTGGGCGGCTCGCGCGGTGCTCCCGGAGATGGTCGAGCGCGGGGAGGGGTATCTGCTCAGCACCGCATCGGCGGCGGGCCTGCTGACGCAGGTCTCGGCCCTCGCCTACTCGGCCACCAAGGCGGCCGCGGTATCGGTTGCGGAGTGGCTGGCGATCACCTACGACGACGCCGGGATCAAGGTCTCCTGCCTGTGCCCGCAGGCGGTCCGCACGCCGATGCTCGATCTCGCGCTCGAGGATCCGATCGGCGCCGCGCCACTACTCGCCGGCGGACTGAAGGAGCCCTCCGAGGTCGCCGAGGCCGTGGTCGAGGGGATCCGCGAGGAGCGCTTCCTGATCCTGCCGCACGAGAACGTCGCGCAGTTCATGGCCCTGAAGGGCGCTCAACCGGAGCGGTGGCTGAAGGGTATGCGCCGGCTGCTGCGCGAGGCGCGGGAGCGGGCTGACCACCGGGACTAGCGTCCGAGGTGCCGAGGCCGCGGCCCGTCAGGCCGCGACCGACCCGGGGCCGATCAGCGAGGCCAAAAGCGCCGGAAATGCCCGCGGCTCGATCGGCTTGCCGACGAACGCGTCGCATCCGGCGTCCAGCGCGCGGGCCTCGTCGTCGAGCGACGTGGCGGCGGTGCAAGCCAGGATCGCGCACTCCGAGGTGGTCGGGTCGGAGCGAAGCCGGCGGGCGAACTCGAGTCCGTCACCGTCGGGCAGCCGGACGTCGAGCACGATCAGCGACGGCTGCTCGGCATGTGCGAGGCGGTCGGCGATCGCGATGCAGCCGGCCTCCATCACGTCGAAGCCCTCGAGCTCGAGCACTCGGGCCAGCAGTAGGCGGCTCATCGGGTGGTCGTCGAGCACGAGCACGGACCCGCGCGTCATGCGAGCGCTCCGAGTGGGCGGGCAGTCGGTTGCGCAGCCTGGGCGAAGGGCGGCGCCGGACGCAGCGGCAGGCGCGCATAGAACGTGCTCCCGCGCGCGGGCTCGCTGTCGACGCCGACCCGTCCTCCCTGTGATTCGACGATCGCCCTGGTGATCGAGAGTCCGAGGCCCGCGCCGCGGCCGGATCCGTTCAGCTGGACGAATTCGGCGAACGCTCGCTCCTGGTCGGCGCGAGTCAGCCCGGGCCCGTCATCGGAGACCTCGATCAGCAGCTCTCCGCTGTCGGCACGAACGCCGACCCGCACGCTCCCGCTCTCGCCTCCGTACTTGAGCGCATTCGAGACGTAGTTGAGCAGGACCTGGCGCAAGCGGCCGGGATCGAGCATCAGCAGCCCGAATGGCTCGGCGTCCAGCTCGAGCTCGATCGATGCCGCGGCGGCGGCCGGCGCCAGCAAACGCAGACACTCGGCTGCGAGCGCGACCGGATCGACCGCCTCCGGCTCCAGGCGCAGATGTCCGGACTCGATCCGGGCCAGGTCGAGCACGTCGGTGACCAGCGCCAACATGTGGTCGGCGCTCGAGCGCACCACCTCCAGATACTCGCGCTGCTCGCCGGAGACCGGACCGGCACGGCCATCCTGCATCAGCTCCGAGAATCCGATGATCGAGTGAAGCGACGTCCGCAGTTCGTGCGCCATGGTCGCCAGGAAGCGGGTCTTCTCGTCGCTGGCGCGCTGGAGCTCTGCGTTGCGGCGTCCAAGCGCCGAATCGGTATTCATGGGCAAGGTCATCGGAGCACACAAACCTCGACCGCGTTGCCCATGCGCAGGTTTTATGGAGGATCCGAGTCTTCTACCTACTTCGGTACGTAGTTCTCCTGGCCTGACAACGTCAGGATCCCCGCGCCAGCCTGATCAAGGCGGCTCGGACCCCGGGCCAGCTCGCGTGTACCTCTCGCAATGCCTGCGCCGTGGGGCCACGTTCGTCTCGTTGCGCGGCCTGCTCGAGAGCCGCAAGTGACTCGAGCAATGCCCCGGTGCTGAACATCAGCGCGTCGTTGCGGACGGCGTGGGCGGCGTCGGCGACGGCGGACAGGTCGTCGACCGCGAACGCCGCGTCGATTCGCTCGATGCCTGCGCTGGCGCTGAGAGTGAGCTGCTCGACGATCTCTGGCAGGCCGGCTCCGAGCTGCTCGGTCAGGCCGGCGAGCCGCTCCAGGTCGAGCTCCGTCGGTCGTGGCTCAGGCGTCGGCGCTCGCCTTGTCCTGGCCGGTGGCGATCGGCGCCGCGAGGATCTGATCCGGGATCCCGAACGCGTCCACGAACTGCCCGCAGAGTTGACGGACCTCGTTGCAGAGCCGGTTGACTTCACGGGTTATCGCCTTGCAGCGGGGCGGGGCGAGGCGACCGTGCTCCAGGTAGAAGCCCTTCGCCTGTTCGAGGCTCGTCAGCGCATACAGATCGCACAGGAGGCTGAGCGGCTCGCGAAGCGGATCCTCGCTCGCCTCGAGCGCCGCGGCGAACGCCTCCAGCACGACTGTGTCGAGGTGCGCGCGGGCGGCGTCGACGGCGTGGTCCTGGACCGCCCGGAAGACCTCGAAGGCGTCGTAGCCCTCATCCAGGCCGCGCTTGAAGCGCTGCGCGACCGAGGCCGTGATGTGCCCCTCGCGCCAGCGAAACAGCTCGAGCTGCTGGTCACGATCCAGGAGGTTCTCCGGATCGTCGCGGCCCGAGACCGCATCTCCGATCACCTGCACGAGCTGGCGCGCGAACAGCCGCTCGATCACCGCTTCGACCGCCTGGCCGGCGACAAAGGTCACCGTCCCGACCGGGTTGAGCTCGCCGAAGTGCTCCTGGTAGTCGGTCAGTAGCCCCTTGGCCGCCAGCAGCATCAGCACGGTGTTATCGCCCTCGAAGGTCGTGAAGATGTCCGTATCGGCTTTCAGCGCGGCGAATCGGTTGACGCTCATGTAGCCCGCGCCGCCGCAGCACTCGCGGCAGGTCTGGATCGTCTGCGTCGCGTGCCAGCTCGTTGTCGCCTTCATCCCCGCGGCCAGCGACTCGAGCCTGCGCCGCTCGTCGTCTGAAGCCTCGTCAGAGCTGAACACGTCGTGGAACCGACGCGCCAGCTCGGCCTGCGCGAAGTGCAGCGCGTAGGTCTTGGCGAGCAGCGGCATCAGTCGCCGCTGGTGGGTCCGATAGTCGAGGATCGGAACCTCGTGCCCGGGCTCGGGGCCGAATTGGCGCCGGCGCAATCCGTAGCGGACGGCGATCGTCAGCGCGCTCTTGGCCGCGGTCACAGAGGCGCCTGAGATGCAGACACGGCCCTGCACGAGCGTCCCCAGCATCGTGAAGAAGCGCTTACCCGAGTTCTCGATTGGGCTCGAGTAGATCCCCTCCGGGCTGACATCGCCGTAGCGGTTGAGCAGCGCATCACGCGGCACACGGACGCTGTCGAACCAGATTCGGCCGTTGTCGACGCCGTTCAGCCCCAGCTTCTCGCCACAGTCCTCGATCCGGACGCCCGGGCAGAGCTCCCCGCGCTGGTCGCGGAGCGGCACGACGAAGGCGTGCACGCCGTGGGCCTCGTCGTCGACGATCAGTTGCGCGAATACGGCTGCGACCCGGCCGTGGCAGGCGGCATTGCCGATGTACTCCTTGTGGGCCTGGTCGTCCGGTGTCCGGATCACGTACTCACGGCTCGCCGGATCGTAGGTCGCCGTGGTTCGCAGCTGCTGGACGTCCGAGCCGTGGCCGGCCTCGGTCATCGCGAAGCACCCCGGCAGCTCGAGCGTCGCGGTCTGGCGGAGGTAGCGCTCGTGGTGGACTTCGGTTCCGAGCTGCTGGACGGCTCCGCCCCAGAGCCCGAACTGGACCCCGAACTTGATCAGCAGCGAGAGGTCGCCGAGGGCGACCGTCTCGAACCCGGCCACGTTCGCGCCGGGGTCTCCCTCGCCGCCGTACTGCACCGGAAAGCCCGGTGCCGTCAGCCCCTCGTCGGCGAGGATCCTCGCCCATTGCAGGACGCGCTCGCGGTACTCGCTGGTTGGCAGGGCGATGACGGGCGCGAATTCCGGCCGGCACAGCGTCTCGCGGATCCGCTCGCGGAGCGGCGCGTAGTCACCGTCGAGCACTCGTTGCAGAGCTATCGGCTCGAAGGGCTGGGTCTCGGAGCCGACGGCCGTCACCGGGTAAGGATATGGCGCAGCGGGCAACTCGCGATCACGGATGCAGCAGGTGGCGCAACCGGCGCGCGAAACGGCCGATGTGGCCGTTTCAGCTGCCCGCGAGCCCGGTCACCCCGAGCACCGTGACGAACACGCCGGCCAGCACGCCAACGATCGCCAGCAGCTTCGGCCAGTTTGTCTGGAGCCTGTCGCGGATCAAGCGGAGCACGCGCTGAGCGTCGTCGCCCGCGAGCGTAAGGGTCGCCACGATCGCCAGCAACGGCACGATGAAGCAGATGTTGAACATCAACAGCAGGATCACCTGGCGCGCCGGGTCGAACCCCGAGCCGACGATTGCCGCGATCGCGGCGAAGTAGGGAAACGCGGTCGGAAGCTCAACCGCGGTGATCGTGGCGCCGAGGATCGCGCTCGACTTGCCCTTGGAGTCGACCTCCGGCAGGCTCCGGTGCGAGAGCCGATTGCGATTGCGCCACAAGTAAGCCGAGCCGACGAGCATTGCCAGGCCGGCCACTATCTCCAGGATCCAGCGCGTCCGTCCATCCGGCCGCGGAATCAGTGACAGCAGGAGCTGCCCCGGCCCGAGGGCGATGATCAGGCCGCCGAGCAGGTACACCGCGAAGACGCCGATCGTGAACCTGATCACGCGACCGCGGGCGTTCTCGCCGAGCGCCATGAACAGCGCGGGGGCGATCGTCGTGGGGTTCAGCGAGTCGGCCAGCCCGATCGAGATGACCAGGCCTATCAGACGCAGCATTCCCGCATTGTTCCCGGATGCCCTAAAGGGGGACACGTGGGGGTGAGCTCGGCAGCCGGTCCCGCTGCCGTAGGCACTCGGGCTCGCGGCCTCGCGCGCGTGGCGCGCGCGTGAGATCGCCAGGAGGACGGGGGCGCGCCAGGTGGACGGGGGCGCGGCCGAGAGGCCGTGGGGCGCTAAACTCGGGCCATTGGCGCCGAGCGGCGTTTGTTTGCACGCCCGCAGCTCGGTCGCCGGACTGCCGATCACGAACATCGGGAACGCCAATGGCCCGCGGAGACGTCCGGATCGCTGCCACCCTCGCCTGCGAGGAGTGCAAGCGCCGGAACTACCAAACGAATAAGAGCAAGCGCAACAACCCGGAGCGGTTACAGCTTCGCAAGTATTGTCGCTGGTGCCGGCGGCACACCGCCCACCGCGAGACGCGCTGAGCTGCTGACGGGAGCTCTTCGTGGCCCGTAACCGCAAACGCGCCAAGGAGCGGCGCAATCGCCGACCCAGCGGAGGGGCCCGCCCGCTCCCCGGGGTCGCGACCGCGCGCGGCCAGCGCAGCGAGGAAACGCCCGAGGCAATCGAGCACGCGACGCCCGACGTCGAGCTGGCCGAGGCGCAGCTCGCCGTCGGCCGGCAGCTCGCCGACGAGCCCGAGGAGCGCGTCGCTGGGAACGGAGAGCTCGGCGCCGACGAGCTCGATGAATCCGCGCAGGAGAAGGAGGACCTCTACTTCGAGGCCGAGCGCGAGGACGTCGAGGACGGTGACGAGCCGGTCGAGCCCCGTACGGGTGAACTGAGCGGCCCGACCGCCGCCGCGGCCGAGCGCCGGGTCCGATCGCACTCCCGGCTGATCAACTTCCTCCAGGGAAGCTGGCGCGAGCTGCAACGGGTACAGTGGCCCGATCGCCGCGCCGTGATGCAGGCCACGGGGGTCGTCATCGGGTTCGTCATCATCGCCGGTCTCTACCTTGGTCTTGCCGACGCAATCGCGAGCAAGATCGTCACTCTGCTCTTGAAGTAGCCCTTCCCGACCCGAAGAGAAAATGTTTCGCTGGTACGTCGTCAACACCTATTCAGGCCACGAGAACAAGGTCAAGCACAACCTCGAGCACCGCGTCGTCTCGCTCGGTCAGCAGCGCGCGGTGCGGCAGATCGTCGTCCCCACCGAGTCGGTCTCTGAGATGAAGGACAACCAGAAGATCACCGTCGAGAAGCGGACGATGCCCGGTTACGTGCTGGTCAACATGGACCTCAACGAGGACTCGTGGTCGCTGGTCAAGGGGACCCCCGGGGTCACCGGCTTTGTCGGAGCGTCGAATGAGCCCGTTCCGCTCACCCAGGCCGAGGTCGACCGGCTGCTCCATCAGGAGACCGCCGAACGGCCCCGGTTCCGAGCCCAATTCTCGATCGGCGAGTCCGTCAAGGTCATCTCCGGGCCGCTGTCGGACTTCTCGGGCGAGATCTCGGAGGTCAACGAGGACGCTCAGCGTCTCAAGGTGCTGGTCTCGATCTTCGGTCGCGAGACTCCGGTCGAGGTCGGGTTCGATCAGGTCAAGAAGGTCTAAGGGCGGTTAGCTATGGCCAAGAAGGTGCTCACGGAGATCAAGCTTCAGGCGGTAGGCGGCCAGGCGAGCCCCGCGCCGCCGGTTGGCCCGGCGCTCGGTCAGCACGGCGTCAACATCATGGAGTTCGTCAAGGCGTTCAACGCCCAGACTCAATCCGATGCGGGCACCGTGATCCCGGTCGTGATCACCGTCTACGAAGACCGCTCGTTCACCTTCATCACCAAGAGCCCTCCGGCTGCGGTGCTGATCAAGCAGGCGCTGTCGCTCGAGAAGGGCTCGGCCGAGCCTCACCGCGACTTCGTGGCCAAGATCACCCAGGATCAGCTCAAGGCGATCGCCGAGAAGAAGATGAACGACCTCAACGCCAACGACATCGATGCGGCGGCCAAGATCATCGCCGGCACGGCGCGCTCGATGGGGGTGCAGGTTGTCTAGGCACGGCAAGGCATACGACGACGCCAAGCAGCGCTTCGACCGCGAGCACGAGTACCCGCCCGCCGAGGCGATCTCGCTGGTAAAGCAGCTGAAGACGGCCAAGTTCAACGAGTCGGTCGAGGTTCACATCCGCACCGGACTCAACGTCCGTCACGCCGACGAGCAGCTCCGCGGCACGATCGCGCTGCCCAACGGGCTCGGCAAGAACGTCAAGATCGCCGTGTTCGCACAGGGCGACAAGGCGCGGGAGGCCGAAGAAGCCGGAGCCGACGTGGTGGGCGCAGAGGACCTCGCGCAGAAGGTCCAGGATGGCTTCGACGATTTCGATGTCGCGATCGCGACGCCCGACATGATGCCGGTCGTCGGTCGGCTTGGGCGGATCCTCGGACCGGCCGGCAAGATGCCCAACCCAAAGGTCGGGACCGTGACGATGGATGTCGCCAAGGCGGTCGAGGAGTCAAAGGCGGGCAAGGTCGAGTACCGCACCGACCGTACGGCGATCGTGCACCTCGTGATCGGCAAGACCGACTTCGAGGAGCAGCGGCTGCTCGAGAATTACGCGGCCGTGATCGACGAGCTGATCCGGGCCAAGCCCTCGGCAGCCAAGGGCCGCTACATCCGCACTGTCACTCTCGCCACGACGATGGGTCCGGGCATCAAGGTCGACCCGTCTCGCACGCGCGACATCGTGGAGGAACCCGCCCTGGCCTAGACTGGCCTTACACAAAGAGACGATGCCCGAGACCTCCGGCGGCCACAGCGCGTAAGACCGAAGCAGGCGGAGCCACGAAGTAGCCGGCGCGCTTGCGCGCCAGCC
>DATCNP010000131.1:0-3056 GCA_036565205.1 Solirubrobacteraceae bacterium
GTCGACGGCCGAGGCGATCCTCTCTACTGCCTCCAGGTTCATCGGCCGGCCCTCCCGCGCCCCGTCGAGATCGACGACGTGCAGGTATCGCGCGCCCTCTGCGGCCCAGCGGCGTGCCGCTTCGGCGGGATCGGCGTCGTAAACGGTCTCCTGCTCGTAATCGCCGCGCAAGAGACGCACCGCGTGACCGTCGCGGACGTCGATTGCCGGATAGAGAATCACGCTGCGGTTGCCACCCGGGCGCAGATTCCGGCGAAGTTGGAGAGCAGGCGCAGGCCGGCGGTGCTCGACTTCTCGGGGTGAAACTGGACGCCGAACAGCGAGCCGCTCTGCGCCGCACAGGCGAAGCGCTCGCCGTAGGCGGCGCTGCCGAGCAGCTGCTCGGGCGCCGGATTGGGAGCGAAGGAGTGCACGAAGTAGAACGGCGTCTCGTCGTCGATGCCGGCGGTGAGCGGCGACGGCTGCTCCCAGCGCACCGGGGACCAGCCGATGTGCGGAACCTTCAGGTCCCCCGCGTTCAGCTCACGGACCTGGCCGGAAAGCTGGCCGATGCCCTCCGCTCCACCGAGCTCGGTCGACGATTCGAAGAGCAACTGCAACCCGAGGCAGATGCCCAGCACGGGAGCCCCCGACTCGAGACGCTCGGCGATCAGCTCGCCCAAGCCGAGCTCGCGTACGCGCTCCATCGCCTTTGGAAATGCGCCGACCCCCGGGAGGATCAGGCCGTCGGCGGCCGCGGCGCGATCGGGCTCGCTGGTGATCTCCGCGACGGCGCCCACGTGTTCGAGCGCCTTCTCGACCGAGCGCAGGTTGCCCATTCCGTAGTCGAGGACACATATGCGCGCCACCTGCTCAGCTCCGCTTCCGCGGGTGGCGCGGTTTCGCGGCGCTATTCACTGAGCGTTCCCTTGGTGCTGGGGACGCCGGGCTCGTCGGGGTCGATGGCTACCGCTTCGCGCAACGCCCGCGCAAATGCCTTGAACGCCGCCTCGATCATGTGGTGGGCGTTGGTGCCGGAGCGGACCCAGACGTGCAGGGTGAGCTTGGCGCTGTTGGCGACGGCGCGGAAGAACTCCTCGGCGAGCTCGGTGTCGAAGCCGGCGATCGAGGTCGCGGGCAGCCGGGCGTCGAAGGCGCAGTAGGGCCGCCCGGAGATGTCGATCGCGCACTCCCCCAGCGACTCGTCCATGGGCACCAGCGCCGAGCCGTAACGGCGGATCCCGGCACGATCTCCGAGCGCCGCGTCGAGGGCCTTCCCGAGGACGATTCCGACGTCCTCAGTGGTGTGGTGGGCGCCGGTCTCCAGGTCGCCGCTGGCCTCGACGCGGAGGCCCAGACGGCCGTGGCGGGCGAGCAGCTCGAGCATGTGGTCAAGAAAGCCGACCCCGGTCGAGATCGCCGCCTCGCCGCCGTCGAGGTCGAGCTCGAGCCGGATATCCGTCTCCTGGGTCTTGCGCTCTTTTGTAGCGGTCCTTGCCATCAGTGGTCCTCACTCGCGCGCCCGCGCCGACTCGCCGTGGACGGGAAGCCCCTCGGCGCGCGCGAGCGTGTCCACGTAGGGGGCGAGCACGGCAGCCGCGGAACTGGGCAAGCTTACATTCGCGATCCGGCGCCGGAATGCGGCCGGGCCGAGCGGTCCTGAGAAGCGCCCGGTTCCGCCGGTGGGCAGCACGTGGTTGGAGCCGGCGGCATAGTCCCCAAACGCTGTCCCGCTGGCGCGACCGACGAACACGCACCCCGCCGTGCGCACCTGCCCGGCCAGAGCGTAGGCATCCTCGCTCATCAGCTGCAGGTGCTCGGGCGCATAGGCATTCGCGAGCGCGACAGCATCCGAGAGGTCCGGCAACTGGACGAGGGCAAGCGGTGCATCGGCGACGCTCGGACGTTGCGCGGCGGCGGTCACCGCCTCAGCGAGGTTATCCAGCACATGCTCCTCGACCCCCGCTGCGATCAGCGGGCTGTCGGCGCCGTGCTCTGCCTGGGCGCAGAGGTCGAGCGCCGCCCACTCGAGCTCGGTGTCGTGGCCGACGATCAGCATCAGCTCTGACGGGCCGGCCAGCCCGTCGATCCCGACCCTCCCGAACACCCAGCGCTTTGCCTCCTGCACCCATGCATTGCCCGGTCCGACCACGACGTCGACCGGCTCGACGCTCTCGGTCCCGCAGGCCAGCGCGATCACCGCCTGGGCGCCGCCCATCGCGTAGACCTCGTCGACCTCGCTGAGCGCGCAGGCGGCCAAGGTCACGGGGTGCACACGACCGTCCTCCCCGGGAGGCGACGCCAGCGCGAGCCGCTCGACACCCGCGACCCGCGCCGGGATGCAGCACATGAGAACGCTGGAGGGGTAGGCCGCGCGTCCGCCTGGTGCATAGACACCCGCCGAGTGGACCGCGATGTCCGCAAGCACCACCGCCTGGCCCTGCGGCAGTTCGACCTTGTGGGGCGTGTCGTCGACCTGGGCCTTGGCGACGGCGCGCACGTTGGCGGCGCCGAGCTCGAGCGCTTCGCGCACCTCCGAGTCGAGCGACTCAAGCGCCGCCGCCACCTCGGAGGGCTCGACCCGCAGACGCGACGGTGGGTTGTGCGGGGAATCGAAGCGCTCGGTGAGCGCCAGCACCGCCGCGTCGCCCCCCTCGATCACCTCGCGCGCGATCGGCTCGACGTCGACTTCGGGTGCCGTCTCGGCGACCCAGTCGCGGATCTCGTCCGCAACCGCCTGCGCCTGCGTCCAGTCGAAGCGCCTGACCCTCATCGCTCTGCCGCCGTTCTCAGGCGCGCGGTCAGATCGTCGACTTCAACGGCGCGAAGCTTGTGGGCGACCCGGTTGGCGACCAGTCGCGCCGTGGAGCGGGCGATCTCCTCGCGTACCTCGAGCTGGTTCTCGGCCAGGGTCCGACCGGTGGCGACCAGATCGACGATTCCGTCGGCGAGCCCGATCAGCGGCGCCAGCTCGACCGACCCCTTGACCTCGATCACCTCCGCCTGGCGGCCCGTCTGCTCGAAGTAACGCTCCGCGACGCGCGGGTACTTGGTCGCGATCCGCATCGCCCCGAGCC
>DATCNP010000132.1:0-7887 GCA_036565205.1 Solirubrobacteraceae bacterium
GCGCGGGACCGCGCCTCCGGCACCGGGCCTCCAACCGCCGCCAACGACGGCGAACGCCACGACCGAGGCGCAGGCCCCCGAGGCCCCGGTCCCGCCGCTCCAGGCCGCGCCCGCCCCGGCCGCGGCCGCCCCGTCCACGCCCGCCCCGGCAAGCGCCCCTGCCCCCGTCGAGCTCGAGCTCGAGACGATCGTTGCCTCGTGGCCGATGGTGATCGACCTCGTCCGTCAGGAGAACGCGATGCTCTCGGCGCTGCTCGGTGACGCGCGTCCGGTTGCGCTCGTGGACGGGACCCTGACGGTCACCTTTCCCGCCGGTGCCGACTTTCTCAAGCGCAAAGCCGAGCAGGACGACTACCGCCGGGCGACCGCCGACGCGTTTCGCGCAGTCACGGGCAACACGCTGAACCTGCGCTACGAGCTGCGCGATCCAGAAGAGCACCATGAGCCCGTCGACGCGCCGGCGCTCTCCGGCGAGGAGCTCGTGCAACGCTTCAAGCAGGAGTTCGACGCCGAGGAGCTCGAGGACGGCGCGCTCGACGACCCCGACCAACACGAGGCGAGGTAGCCATGCCACAGCCCAACATGCAGCAGATGCTCAAGCAGGTCCAGAAGATGCAGGAGGAGATGATCGCCGCCCAGGAGTCGCTCAAGGACGAGGTCGTCGACGCCTCGGCCGGCGGCGGGATGGTCAAGGTGAAGGTGAGCGGCGAGCTGAACGTGATCTCGATCGAGATCGACCCTCAGGCCGTGGACCCCGACGATGTCGAGCTGCTCCAGGACATGGTCCTCGCGGCCGTCAACGAGGGGATTCGCGCGGCGCAGGAGCTGGCGGCGTCGAAGCTTGGCGGGATCGCCGGCGGCCTGGCCGGACCGGGCGGCCTCGGTGGACCAGGCGGCCTCGGCGGCCTCGGCCTTCCGGGGCTCTAGGAAGAGCGCGCCGGCGAGGTGTACGCACCCCCAGTACAGCGATTGATCACCGAGCTCTCGAAGCTTCCCGGCGTCGGCGGGCGAACCGCGCAGCGGCTCGCGTTCCATCTCCTGCGCTCGAGCGACGAGGATGCGCTCGGGCTCGCCGACGCGATCCGCGAGGTCAAGGAGCGGATCGGATTGTGCGAGGTGTGCTTCAACCTCGCCGACGGCCCGCGCTGCCGGATCTGCTCCGACGAGCGCCGTGACCACGAGCTGATCTGCGTCGTCGAGGAGCCCTCGGACGTGATCTCGATCGAGCGCACGCACGAGTTCGCCGGGCGCTACCACGTGCTGGGCGGCGCGCTTTCCCCGATCGACGGGATCGATCCCGAGGATCTGAAGATCTCCGAGCTGTACGACCGGATCCGCGATCGTCACGTCAGGGAGGTGGTGATCGCCACCAACCCGACCACCACCGGCGAGGCCACGGCACTTCACATCGCGGCCGAGCTGCGGCTGCTCGACGCCGAGGTGTCGGTTACGCGCCTGGCCAGCGGGCTGCCCGTCGGCGCCGACATCGAGTACGCGGACGAGCTCACGTTGGGACGGGCCCTGTCGGGGCGCCGAGCGGTTTAGTTATGGGTCGGACCAACGCGGGCCGGCCGGTCGCGCGTTAGCGCCTACCCTGTCCCACCGTGGCTGAGAACTTGCCCGAGACCGTGGTGATGAAGTTCGGCGGCACGTCGGTCGCCGACGCCGAGCGGATCAAGTCGGCGGCACGGCGGATCGTCGCCCAGCGCGATGCCGGCCGGCGTGTGGTCGCCGTGCTTTCCGCGCGCGGGCAGACGACCGACGAGCTGATCGCGATGGCGCAGGAGGTCTCGCCCGACCCTGACCGGCGCGAGATGGACATGTTGCTCTCGACCGGGGAGCGGATCTCGTGTGCGCTGTGCGCGATGGCGATCAACGACCTCGGGCATCGCGCGATCTCGCTTACCGGCTCGCAGGCCGGAATCGTGACCGACACCTCGCACACCAAAGCCAGGATCCTCGACGTCCGAGCCGACCGCATCAAGCAGGCCCTGAACGAGGATCAGATCGTGCTGGTCGCCGGCTTCCAGGGCGTCTCGACCAGCCGCGACGTGACCACGCTCGGCCGCGGTGGCTCGGACACGACCGCGGTCGCGCTGGCCGCGGCGATCAATGCCGAGGTGTGCGAGATCTACACCGATGTCGCCGGGGTCTTCAGCGCCGACCCACGGATCGTCCCCGACGCCCGCAAGCTGGCCCAGGTGAGCTTTGAGGAGATGCTCGAGATGGCCGCCTCCGGAGCCAAGGTGCTGCAGCTGCGGGCGGTCGAGTACGCGCGGACCCACGGCGTACGGCTCCACTGCCGATCGAGCTTCGACGCCGGTACAGGTACCTTTGTCCTCGGAGAAGACCAGACGATGGAACATCCCCTCATCACCGCCGTCACCCATTCCACCGACGAGGCACGGATCACGTTGATCGGCGTTCCCGATCGCCCCGGCGCCGCCGCGTCGATCTTCAATGCCCTCGCGGACGCCAACTGCAACGTCGACACGATCATCCAGAACGAGCCGCTCGAGGAGGGACGTGACGCCGAGGTCTCGTTCACGATCCCGCGCGACGACCTCCGGGCGGCGGAGCAGGCGCTCAGACCGGTGCAGATTGACCTCGGCGTCGACCGGATCGACACCGACCGTGACATCGGGAAGGTCTCGATCGTCGGTGCCGGCATGCGCTCGCATCCCGGGGTGGCGGCCAAGGTCTTTCAGACGCTGGCCACCGAGGGCATCAACATCGAGATGATCTCGACCTCGCCGATCAAGATCTCGTGCGTGATCCGCTCCGTCGACGTGCCCCAGGCCGTGCGGGCACTGCACTCGGCGTTCGAGCTCGGCGAGGGCGGCATCGAGGTCGACCGGGGGCCGAGATGACCCAGCTGGATGACACGCGCGCCGCCCGGAATTGCGAGGCCGGAAGCCGAGCGGGCGGTAGGCGCGTGGCCGTTGTCGGCGCGACCGGCGCGGTGGGCCGGACGATGATGTCGCTGCTCGCCCAGCGCGAGTTCCCCGCTGAGGAGATCGTGCCCTTCGCCTCGCGGCGCTCGGCCGGGATGGAGATCGATGGGCTGAAGGTCCGCGTGCTCGATGACGCCGCCGATCTGAGCGGCTTCGACATCGCCCTGTTCTCGGCTGGAGCCGGAACGTCGCGCGCCTGGGCCTCGCGCTTCGTGCAGCAGGGCGCGGTAGTGGTCGACAACTCCTCCGCGTTCCGCCGCGACCCCGACGTCCCGCTCGTCGTCTCCGAGGTCAATCCGCATGCGCTCGCGGGGCACCGGGGAGTGATCGCCAACCCCAACTGCTCGACCATGCAGCTGATGGTCGCGCTCGCCCCGATCCATCGCGCCGCGGGGATCGAGCGGCTGGTGGTCTCCACCTACCAGTCGGTCTCGGGGACCGGGCAGAAGGCGATCGCTGAACTCGACGCCCAGGCCCACGCGTCGCTTCATGGGATGGAGATGCCGGCTCCCGAGCTGTATCCGGAGCCGATCGCGTTCAACGTGATCGGCGCTGCCGGATCGTTCCCGGACGGCGACGACCACACCGACGAGGAGCGCAAGATGATGTTCGAAACGCGCAAGATCCTCGACGACGAGTCGATCGGCGTCGCGGTCACGTGCGTGCGGGTGCCAGTTCGCGTCTGCCACTCGGAGGCGGTCAACGTCCAGACCCGTGAGCCGCTCTCAGCCGCCGGCGCGCGTGAGCTGCTGGCCCGGGCGCCGGGAGTGCTGCTCGAGGACCTGCCAACGCCGCTGCACGCCGAGGGTCGCGACGAGGTGTTCGTCGGCCGAATCCGCGAGGACGAGTCCCACCCTCGCGCGTTCAGCATGTGGGTGGTCAGCGACAACCTCCGCAAGGGCGCGGCGACCAACGCGGTGCAGATCGCGGAGCTCCTGGTGGCCGAGCCGGAGGCGGCGCGCGTTGCCCAGCGATCTGCATGAGGTGATGCGGTGCGCGCCGGCCACGCGCTACTTCACCGACGAGCCGGTCCCGCCGGAAGCGCTCGAGCGGGCGCTCGACAGCGCTCGATTCGCCCCGAGCGGAGGGAACCGACAGGGCTGGCTCGTGGTCGTGGTCACCAACCGCGACACGCGCCGGCGGCTGCGAGAGCTCTACGAGCAGCCGTGGCAGGACTACATGATCAAGACCGGAGGGCGCGCCGCGCTCGACGCCGGGGAGCAGAGCGGACTGTCGGCGGGCCGCCTGCGGATGCTCCGCGGCGCCGACGAGTTCGCTCACAAGTTCGACGAGGTGCCGGTTCACCTCGTGCTCCTGGTCGAGCTCGACTCACTCGCGATCACCGACGCAGAGCTCGACCGGCCGAGCATCGTCGGCGGCGCGTCGATCTATCCGTTCGTCCAGAACCTACTGCTGGGACTGCGCTCCGAGGGGCTCGGCGCGGCGTTCACCACGCTGCTTGCGCCGGCGGAGAAGGCGGTCGCCGAGCTGCTCGGGATACCAGACGGCGTCGCGTTCGCCGGTCACGTATCGGTTGGGTACCGGGCCGACCCGTGGCCGAAGCGCCTGCGCCGCAACCCGGTGGCGGATTTCACTTTCGGCGAGCGCTACGGCGCCGGCTGGCCGGAGGCTTTCAAAAAAACCTAATCAAACGTTGACAAACGCGCGAATCCGGGTATATCGAAATTGCCGAAATTGGGGCGCAGCTCCGCCCGGCCCGGCTCCCGACCGCGACGGCCGGACAAGGACTGAGGAGTGCGGGGCCCGGATAAGGGCCCCGCGCATCAGTCTCGGTGTCCAGTCGCCGCTCTGATCAGCCGCCGGCGCCGGCGACGACCGAAGTGCTCCAGTCGATGACCGAGGTCGGCCGGACCACGTGCTTCTGCATCCCGAGCTGCTTGGGCTCGAGACCGAGCGCGAGGCCGACGAGCTGCGGGAGGTGGAGCACAGGCAGACCGAGCTCGCGCCCGACCACCTTGGCCGCGGCCGGTTGCTGGAGGTCGAGGTTCAGGTGGCACAACGGGCAGGGAACCACGAGGCAGTCGGCATCGGCGTCGATCGCGTCACCGATGTGGCGTCCGGCCATGCCCAGCGAGGCCTGCTTGTTCATCGTGACGATCGGAAAGCCACAGCACTTGTACACGCCGGCATAGTCGATCACCGTTCCGCCGAGTGCCTCGATAACCATGTGCATGTAGCGGTCGCGGGGATGCTCCTCGTCGACGCCGAGACGGTCGACCGGCCGGACGATGTAGCAGCCGTAGAACGGACCGACCTTGAGATCGGTGAGCGGACGCGTGACCTTCGATCGCAGCGTGTCGAGGCCGATCTCCTCGACCAGCAGCCAGAGCAGGTTCTTGTTGGTGATCCCGCGCTCGTAGTGCAGGCCCTCCTCGGAGAGCGAGCCGTTGATCCGCTCGCGGTACTCGCTGTTGGCGTCCAGCCGCTCCTGACACTCTGACTGCGCCCCTTGACAGGTCGAGCAGATGTTCATCATCAGCTCGCCATCGGTCTGCTGGGCGAGGGCGAACGTGCGGGCGTTGAGCGTGTCCGCGAGCTCCTGGTTGTGCTCGGCGATGACACCCGCGCCGCAGCAGGCGGCCCGATCGAGCTCAATCAGCTCGATGTCGAGCAGCGGCGCCACTGCGGCCATCGAGCCGTGCAGCTCCGGCGTGAACCCGCGGCTCACGCACCCCGGCCAGTATGCGACCTTCATGAGCTCTCGCTTTCGCTCGGGGTCGGCTCGGGTGGCGCTTCGCGCTCCTGCGCGGCGTCGCGCTCGGCCTCGTTCTCGTAGCCGACGACGTACAGATTGAGCTCGATCCGCTCCTCCCGGCCGTCGATCTCGTCGAACAGCTGCTTGACCTCCTTCGGCGCCTTGTGCTGATGGAGGAACATCGTCGCCGGCGTCATCTTGCCGCGAGCCAGCCCGACGGCTGCCGTCGGCAACCCGCTGACCAGCTCCCGCCCGGCGCTGGGGTTGAACTTGCCCCCGTAGGAATCGGCCAGCAGGTCGGGCTCGTGCAGGATCCCGTTCTTGCGGATGTTCTTGACGAACGCGTGCTCGTGGTTGTAGCCGTTGTTGCGGTCCTTGATCTCGTAGTCGGAGCCGGCCTTGCGGCGCAGCCGCATGATCTGGCTCATCGGGGCGACGTCCTTGGGGCAGGCGTCGATGCAGTTGAAGCAGTGGGTGCAGTCGTACATCCCATGCTCGTCCTCGGCCAGGTCCTTGAGCCGCTCGTAGGGCTCGGCGTCGCGGGGATCGCCCACGAAGCGGTAGGCCTTGGCCAGCGCCGCCGGCCCGGCGAACAGCGGGTCGATCTCCATCGAAAGGCAGTCCGAGACGCACGCACCGCATTGGATGCAGGCCATCGACTGGGTGACGTCGACCATGTTGTCGTGCGGCACGATGTACTCGCGCTCGGGGACGGGCTCCTTGTTGATCAACCACGGGGTGACGCGCTGAATCTTCTTCCAGTGCACGGCGTCCATGTCGACGATCAGGTCGCGGATCACCGGCATGTTGCCCATCGGCTCGACCTCGATCACGCCGCCCCCGGTCATGTCGCCGCTCTCGCCTGCGCTCTCGGCGGGATTCCAGCCGATTCCGTGAGCCCGGGATGCCGCCTCCTCGAGGTGGGTATTGCAGGCCAGGCCCGGCTTGCCGTTCATCCGCACCCCACAAGAACCGCAGATCGCCTGCTGGCACGAGCAACGGATCCCGACTGAACCGTCGACCTCGTCGCGGACCTTCAGGATCGCGTCGAGCACAGAGTTGCGCTCGCCGAGCTCGACCTGGTGGTCGTCCCAGTAGGCGGCCTCGCCGGACTGCGGATCAAAGCGGCGGATCCTCAGGGTGTATTCGGGCATCGGGTCTAGTAGGTCCTTTCCTCGGGCTGCCAGCGGGTGATCGTGACAGGCGAGTAGCTCACCTTGGGCACGTCTGAGCCGTTGAGCGAGATGTCGATGTGCTTGAGCCACTGCTCGTCGTTGCGCTCGGGGAAGTCGGTCCGGAACTGGGCTCCGCGGGATTCCTTGCGTTCCTGCGAGGCGACGACGACAGCCTCGGCCACGTCGAGCATGTAGCCGAGCTCGATCGCGCCGATCACATCCTGGTTGAAGATCGTGCCGCGGTCATCGATCGTCGCGCTCTGCGCCTCCTCCTTGAGCCGGCGAACTATCTCGTGGGCCTTCTCGAGGCCCTCGGCGTCACGGAACACCGCGCAATACTCGTTCATCGCCGCGCCGAGCTCGTCCTTGATCGCCGCCACACGGCGGCCGTCGCCATCGCGCGCCGTGATCGCGTCGATCGCCCGCTGTGCGTCGTCCACCCGCGAGCTCGGCGAGGAGGGCATCGGCATCTGGAGCGCCCGCTTGGCGGCGTGCTCGCCGGAGCGCCGGCCGAAGATCAGCGTGTCGAGCAGCGAGTTCGCGCCCAGCCGGTTGCCGCCGTGGACCGAGACGCAGGCCACCTCGCCGGCAGCGTAGAGGCCGGGAATCGTGGTCTGGCCGTCCACGTCGGTCTTGACGCCGCCCATGATGTAGTGCTGGCCCGGGTGGATGTGGATCGGCTCGCTGGTGATGTCCACGCCGGCGAAGTCCCGGCCGATGTTGACGATCTCCCTCAGCGCCTCGAGCACGCGGCGGCGCGGGACCTTGGTGATGTCGAGCGCGACCGTGCCGTCGGGAAATCCGCGGCCCTCGTTGATCTCGGTCTGCTCGGCCCTGGAGACGACGTCGCGCGACGCGAGCTCGAGCTTGTTCGGCGCGTACTTCTCCATGAACCGCTCGCCCTCTCCGTTGAGCAGCCAGGCGCCCTCGCCGCGGGCCCCCTCGGTTATCAGCAGGCCGTTGCCGGCGAGCGTCGTCGGGTGGTACTGGACCATCTCCATGTCCATCAGCTTCGCTCCCACCCGGTAGGCCATCGCCATGC
>DATCNP010000133.1:0-2840 GCA_036565205.1 Solirubrobacteraceae bacterium
TCCCCTCCGCCAGCTGGTTTTCCATGTAGCACGAGCGCAGGTACCAGGAATGCATGGCGGCCGGCAGGCGCGTCGAGTCTTCGTTCCACGCCAGGAGGTCGAACGCCGGGGGCTGCTCGCCCATCAGCCAGTTGGAGGCCATGTAGCTGAAGATGAGGTCGTTGGCACGCAGGGCGTTGAACGTGCCGGCCATGTCGGCACCATCGAGGTAGCCCTTGCGCGCCATGCGGCGCTCGAGCTTGCCGATCGTGCCCTCGTCCAGGAAGCAGCCGAGTTGCCCCGGCTCGGTGTAGTCGAGCAGCGTGTTGATCAGGGTCAGCGTGCCGATCCGATCGTCGCCGCCGGCAGCAAGCTGCGCCGCCGTCATGGCGGCCAGGGCGCCCCCGAGGCAGACGCCCAGGACGTCGACGGTCTCTGAGCCCGTGATCTCACTGACGGCGTCGAGCGCGGCGTGCGTGCCGTGTGTGGAGTAGTCGTCCATCGTGACCCCCGACATTGAGGCGTCCGGGTTGCGGTAGCTGATCGTGAACACCGTGCGACCGTGTCGGACCGCCCACTCGATCAGGCTGCGGCCCGGGGCGAGGTCCATGACGTAGTACTTGTTGATCCACGGCGGGCTGGCCAGCAGCGGGACGGCGTGGACCTCGTCGGTCTGGGGCAGGTACTGCAGCAGCTCCATCAGGTCGTTGCGAAATACGACCTTGCTCGGCGTGGCCGCCATGTTCTCGCCGAGCCGAAACGAGCTCGTGTCGACCATCCGCGGACGGCCCCCGTTGTGGCGGAGGTCGTCGAGGCAGTTGCGAGCGCCTGCCACCACGCTCTGCCCCCCGGTTTCAAAGGCTCGCTTGAGTGCTGCCGGGTTGGTCATGAGCGCGTTCGTCGGCGCCAGCGCATCGGCCAGCAGGCTCACCGCGAATGCCGCCTTCTCGCGCGTGGTTTCGTCAAGCTCGCCGGCGGCGACAAGATCCTCGGCCAGCCGTCGGAAGATCAGATACGACTGACGAAGCCAAAAGAACGCCGGATTGTCCTCCCACGCGGGGTCGGCAAACCGACGATCCGCGGCGTCCCCAGCCAGCGGCCCCGGCGCGCTCTGCCCAAGGGTGCGCCACGCGGTTGCGAGCGTCGCGCGGGTCAGGGCGACGGCGCAGTTCATGCCAGCCCCGGCGGCTGCTGTGGGGTGGCGCACCGCGCCCGCCGCCGCTTTGGCCAGCGCCCGCCCGAACAGCGCCGGGTCGAGGTCGACCAGGGCGCCCGCCTCCGGTGCCAGCGCGCTTGCCGCCGAGCTAGCCGCCTCGGCGGACGCCGCCGTTCCGTTCGTCGTGCTCTCCGCTACCGCTGCCTCAGCCACGCTGTCGCCTTCCGCAGCGATCCTGTCGGTTCCAACGGTATCCAGGCCACCGATCGATGCTAGCGGATCGCGGTTCATCAAATACGTTGCCGGCGCGCTCCTCAACGGCACCGCCGGCGCGAAGTCCGCTGCCGGGGCATGCTAGGCGTCGTCGAGCTCGTGGCCGCCGTGTCAGACGATCGAGCGCGTCAGCTCGATCTCCTCGGCAAGGCTCGCCGGCAGGACGAGATCGCCTTGGTCGCGGATCTCGGCGAGGTGCTCGTGCACGTCCTCGAGCGTCGGCGCGTCGCCGGAGACCCAGCCGCGCGTCACCCCAACGACCACGCGCGCGAACCGGCCCCCGCCGGCGGAGAAGATCTCGTGCGTCAGACGGCAGGACTCGGACACGAGGTACAGCGCCATCGGCACCACGTACTCGGGATCGAAGGCCTCCATCACCCCGCCGAACAGCCCGTCCGTCATCGGCGTGCGCGCGAGCGGCGCGATCGCGTTGGACTGGATGCCGTAGTGGGCTCCCTCGATCGCGGCGGTCATCGCCAGGCCGACCAGGCCCATCTTCGCCGCCGCGTAGTTCGCCTGCCCGAAGTTCCCGAACAGCCCCGACGCCGAGGTCACGAACAGCAGCCGCCCATAGCCGCGCTCCTTCATTGCCCGGAAGGCCGGCTGCGTGACGTGGAAGGAGCCCCGAAGGTGCACGTCGAGGACCGCCTCCAGCTCGGCGGCGCTCAGGTTGGCCAGGCTGCGATCGCGCACGATCCCTGCGTTGTTGATCAGCGCGTCCACCGAGCCGTAGGCGCCCAGCGCCTCCTCGACGATCGCCTGTCCAGCGGCCTCCGTGCTAACCGAATGCGGGCTGGCCAGCGCGTCGCCGCCCTCTGCTCTGATCTCGTCGACGACGGCTGTGGCTCCGCGGACGTCGTTGACCACCACCCGCGCGCCGCGGTGGGCCAGTTCGAGCGCGTAGGCGCGACCGAGGCCCCCACCGGCTCCGGTCACGATCGCCACGCGGCCATCGAACGTGATGGGGCTGGAGCCGCTCGAACGCGGGTCAGCCACGGTCAGCCTCCTGTAGAGATCGCTCCAGTGTTTGCTGCATCCCCCGCTCGAGGGCCTCGATCAGGTGGGGTCGGAGACTAGCGGCTGGGATGATGGCATCGATCGAACCGACCCGGAGCGCCCGCTCGACGGTGTGGACGCGGTCGAACTCGGCCGCCACCTCGCCGAGCTTGTCCGAGCGCACCGAAGCCCTCACGTCGGCCAGCGCCACGCGCAGCGAGGCTCGCTCGTCGCCCTCCGCGCCGTCCAGACGGGCCTCGAGCTCGACTACCCGCGGATCGGCGTCGGTGCGGGCGTTGACCTCGCGGGCGAAGACCGTCGCGGCCGCCGGAGCACCGCCGATCACCGACGCGTACGAGCCCTCGACGGCGATCACCTCCATGTTGTCGTTGAGCGTACCCGAGAAGACCACGAAGGCTCCTCCGTGGTAGCGGGA
>DATCNP010000134.1:0-20302 GCA_036565205.1 Solirubrobacteraceae bacterium
GAAATGGCCGTGCCTCGGGCTCGTAGCACCCGGCGGCCAGCAGGGCCTGGGCGATCGCCTTCTGGAGCCGCGCCAGCTCCCCCGACGCGTCGGCGAGCGCCACTGCGATCACGCGCGCGCGCCTCGTCCCGAGCCAGGTCGGGGCACCCAGGGTGAGCTCGGCGATGGGCCCGGATGCGGCGGCTTCGTATGTGGCCGCGATCCGCTCGACCTGATCGACGGGACGCCAGCCGAGGAAGCACAGGGTCACGTGCAGTGCCTCGGGCTCGACCACCCGCAGCCCAGCCTGTTCGGGGAGCTGCGCGGCCCCCCAGACCTCGAGCTCCGCGCGGACAGCACCCGGCAGCTCGAGCGCCACGAACAGCCGCGCGCGCTCCCCTGCGCTAGCGCTCGATCCGCTTCCGGGCATCGGCGTTACGAGGAGCGGACGCCCCGGCGAGCCCGCTCGCCCCCGTCGCCGTCAGCCGGCTCGCCGAGCAGCAACCGCCGCAGCAGGTGCATCGACACGGTAACCGAGCGATCGCGGATGTCGGATCGTCCTCCGGGCATCCGGAGGCTGCGCGTGATGCGCCTCCCCGCCAGCTCGCAGACCGAGATGCAGACGAGCCCGACCGGCTTCTCCTCGCTCCCGCCGCCGGGGCCGGCCACGCCAGTGATACCGACGCCGATCTCAGCCTCGAAGGCGGCGATCGCACCCAGCGCCAACGCCTTCGCGACTTCCGTCGAGACGGCTCCGAACCGTCCGATCAGGTCTGGATCGACGCCCGTGAGCTTGATCTTGGCTTGGTTTGAATAGGCGACCACGCC
Organism: Solirubrobacteraceae bacterium; assembly: GCA_036565205.1. Lineage (GTDB taxonomy): Bacteria > Actinomycetota > Thermoleophilia > Solirubrobacterales > Solirubrobacteraceae > Palsa-465. The sequence continues at coordinate 808 of DATCNP010000134.1, forward strand.
GCCGAGGAAGTACGCGGAGGAGCCGGCTCGCTCGGTCAGGCGCGCGGCCAGCAGTCCGCTGCTGCACGACTCGGCGACCGCGATCGAGCGGCTTTTCAGCAGGTCGGCGACCTGCTCGTCGACCGTCGAACCATCGAGCGAAAACAGCGTGTCGGCGTGGCGCTCTGAGACGAACTCGACGAACGCGTCGTAGTCGGCCTGCGCCGGCGGCTCGTATCGCGTCGCGATCTCGATCTCGCCGCGCCGCAGGCAGGTCGTGATCTCGAGCTGCGTGAGCGACCTTCCGGCAGCCTCCGCGGCCCGCAGGGTGTTGGCGATCTCAGACTCCGGGATCCCGAACAGGCGCATCATGCCCTGCCGGTAGGTCGTGGCCGACCTGACCGCCGCCTGGAACGGCTCGGTCTCACGCGCTGCCTCCCACATCGGCTGGAGCTCCCGCGGGGGCCCTGGAAGCACGACGATCGTTGGCCCGGTCCCGTCGAGCGGCGCCACGACCATCCCCGGAGCGGTGCCGACCGGCTGCAGCACGGTCGCCCCCTCCGGGATCACGGCCTGCTTGCGGTTCGAATCTCGCACCGCCTCGAGGTCGAGGTTCGGCCAGCGCTTCAGCAATGGCGCCAATATCTCGGCGATCCGCTCCTCGAGTGCGGCGTCGAGCACCATCGCGCGGCCGGTGAACCGCCCGACGATCTCGGCCGTGAGGTCGTCGGCGGTGGGACCAAGGCCGCCGCTCGTGACGATCAGCGTCATCCCCGAGCGGCGCATGTTCTCGAGCGCATCGAGCAGATCAGAGGGCCGATCGCCGACGATCTGGATCATCGCTGCGTCGACGCCGATCTCGCGCAGGCGCTCTGACAGCCAGGGACCGTTTCGGTCCGCGATGATCCCGGTCAGGACTTCGGTGCCGGTGATCAGGATTCCGGCCCGTGGGGGAACCGTGGCCGCGCCCGGCTGGTCTCCGTTGCCGGGGCCGGTCATGCGCAACGCGGCTGCTTGGCGGCGGGGAGCGGCGTGGTGCTACCGGGCTTGAGCAGGAAGCCGATCGAGCTCGACGACCCACGTACGTTGACCGTGGCGCCGTCGACCCTCATCTGGACGGAGTTATTGCCCAGCGTAAGCAGGAGCTTGGCCGCGCTGTGGGTCGGGATCGTCTGTCCGGCGCTGTAGATGTGTCCGGGGATCAGCCGCTTGCCGCTCCCATCCACGAGGCAGACATAGACCTGGCCGGTCGGAATCAGCTCAAGCCTGACGGTCGACGCTCTCGGCGTGCCGGACGTCGGCGCGTGGTGGCGGCGCGGTCCGCGGCGGTGCGTTGCGCCGACCGTGGCGCTCGGCGTCGGGGGCGACTTCGACTTGGTCGAGTTGCCGACGAAGTAGAGAACGACCAGGACGAGCACCAGCACGGCCCCGATCACCGCCCACGGCGGCAGCGGCGGGCCGCGTCGCCGCTCACGCTCATGAGCCCGCGGCGGTGTGAGCGGGCGCAGCTCGTTGTCCGAAGGGCGGTCGTAGCGCCGCTTGAACTCGTCCACGAGCATGCGGCTGTCGAGCCCGAGGTAGTCGCCGTAGGTCCTCAGGAAGCTCTTGACGTAGATCTCGCCCGGGAGCAGGTCCCACTCCTCGTTCTCGATCGCGCGCAGGTACTTGGCGCGGATCTTGGTCCGGGTCTCGACCTCGGTGATGTCGATCTTGGCGCGCATGCGCGCCTCCCGGAGTGTGGCGCCGATATCAGCCATGAGGCACCAAGGCTACCGACGCCCCGGGCACCGGAAACTCCCTGCTGGCAACGGCGTGAACCGGCGGCAGGCCGGATGCGCCGCCGGCGATCTCCGCCGATGACTCAGGGTTCCTCGAGCACGTCGATGGGAGCCGCCGGCACCGGCGCCGGCGCCGGGGCGTCGGCCTCGGCCAGGTGCGAGAGGATCCTCGGAACGTCGGCCTCGGTGATCAGCACCTGACGGGGCTTCGAACCCTCGTAGCCGGAGATGATCCCGCGGCGCTCGAGCATGTCGATCAGCCTGCCGGCACGCGTATAGCCGAGGCGCAGCCGGCGCTGGAGCATCGAGGTCGAGGCCGTCCCCATCTGGGCGACAAGCGAGATCGCCTCCTCGAGCAGCGGATCCTCGTCGGGATGCAGGACATCCTCGTCGTCGGTGCCGGAGTCTTCGCTGGGAACCTCTGCGAGCAGCTCCTGGTGAAACTCGGGCTCGCCCTGCTTACGCCAGGCCTCGGTCAGCTCGAGGATCTGCTCCTCGTCGATGTAGGCGCCCTGGATCCGCTGCAGCCTCGAGGACCCAACGGGCGAGAACAACATGTCGCCCTGTCCGAGCAGCGACTCTGCGCCCCCTGCGTCGAGGATCACGCGGGAATCGGTCTGGCTCGAGACCGAGAACGCGATCCGTGAGGGAACGTTGGCCTTGATCATGCCCGTGATCACGTCGACCCGGGGCGACTGGGTGGCCAGCACGAGGTGGATGCCAACCGCACGCGCCTTCTGCGCCAGGCGGATGATCGAGTCCTCGACGTCGGCCGGAGCGACCATCATCAGGTCCGCGAGCTCGTCGATCACGCACAGGATGTAGGGAAGCGACGGCTCGCCGCGCTTCTCCCGAGTCCGATTGAGCTCGGGCAGCGACCGGGTGCGGGCCAGCGACATGATCGAGTAGCGCTGCTCCATCTCCTTGACGAGGTTCTGGAGCGCATTGGCCGCCATCCGGGGGCTCGTAATCACCGGCGTGAGCAGATGCGGGATCGAGTCGTAGTGGTTGAGCTCGACCTGCTTGGGGTCGACGAGCACGAGCCGGACCTCGTGCGGGGTCGCGCGCAGGAGGATGCTGGAGAGCATCGCGTTGACACATGCCGACTTGCCGGCGCCGGTCGTGCCCGCAACGAGCAGGTGCGGCATCTTGGCCAGGTCGGCTCCGATTGCCCGGCCGGCGATGTCCTTGCCAAGCCAGACCGTGAGCGGGGACCAATCTGGTGGCGGCGCCTGGAACACGTCACCGAGGTGGACGATTCGACGACGTGCGTTCGGAACCTCGACCCCGACCGCCTGCTTGCCGGGGATCGGGGCCAAAATCCGGATATCGGTCGCCGCAAGCGCGTACGCCAGGTCGTCCTTGAGCTGCGCGACCTTCGAGACCTTGATCCCAGGAGCAAGCCGCATCTCGTAGCGGGTGATGTGCGGGCCGGTCACGCGGCCGACGACCTTGGCCTCGATCCCGAAGTGGCCGAGTGTCTCGAGCAGCGTCTTGGCCACCTGCTCCTGCCCCGCCGTGTCGGGCCTGGCCGCCTCGCCGGTCGATCGGGTCAGCGCCCGAGGCGACGGAACACGCCAGTTGAAGCTCGGGTCGTCGGTGATCGAGGCTCGGTAGCGGCCCTGCGGCGTCAGGTCCTCGGGCGCGACCTCGACGATCGCCGGCTCCTCGGGCAAAGGCGGCTGCGATTCCCTGCCATCGTCAAGCGGCTCGAGCTCGTCGTCGGCGTCAGTCCCGAAGCCCCCGTCGCCGATCGGGGGCGCCTCGACATGCGTCGAGCGCACCACCAGCTCGGCTGTATCGGGCTCGGGCGGCAGGAGTTGCTCGTGGGCGAACGCCGAGCTCGTGGCCGCCGCCCTGGCCGCGGCGGTCGCCGGGCGGCGCGTCGCAGTCCAGTCCTCGGTCGAGCGGCGCAGCGCGCGCCCCGTGCCGGCGACACCCTCGCCGGTGGCGCGGATAACTCCCGCGAGCGTGGCCCCGCTGACCAGGATCAGCCCGGCCAGCAATCCGAAGAGCGCGAGAATGTGCGCCCCCAGTGTCGAGAACAGCTTCGCTGTGAGCCATAGCTCGGCCTGACCAAGCACGCCGCCGCGAGTCTCGAACGCGGCGGCGCGCCAGAAATTGCCGCTCCCCGTAGGCCCCGGGCCGATCCCGAGTGTGCCCGCGGCGAGCGCGAGCGTAAGCGACGCCAGCAGACACACGAGGCCGGTGCGCATCGGCCGCTCAGGGGGACGCAGATCGCGGGCCAGGATCAGCCCACCGCCGGCGACGAGCGCCGCCGGGACCGCGTAGCCGAGCGCCCCGAGCAGGAATTGGAGACCATGGATCGCCCCGTCGCCGAGCGTTCCGCCGGCCCAGTGCAGGTATGCGACCCCGGCCAGGAACAGGCCGATCGCGATCAGGGCGAGGCCGACGATGTCGACCTGGTGGGGCTCCATCGCGATCCAGGGCGCGGCGGGACGGCTCGCGAGCAGCGAGCGCTTTGCACGCCGGGCCGGCGCCTTCGATTTGCGCTTCTGGCGGGTGGCCATCTCCGAACTGATGGCTTCGACGGCGGTCGCGCGCCTCCTGCCGCCTGGACTGACCGATCAAGGCTCGCTAAATCCGCGCCCTGCCACGGGCGGCGGCGCTTACCATCTGTGTGACCATGGTCGACTTCGAGCGTCCACCGCGTGTTCTCGTCGTCGAGGACGACGATGCGATCGCCCAGGTTCTGCAGCGGTCGCTGCGGATGGAGGGGTACGAGGTAAGGCTCGCCGGAGATGGGATCAGCGCGCTCGACCAGGCCCACGGCTTCCTTCCTGACCTGGTGATCCTCGACCTCGGCCTGCCGAAGCTGGACGGGATCGAGGTCGCGAAGGCGCTGCGCAGCCAGGAGGACGACGTTCCGATCCTGGTTCTGACTGCCCGGGACGCGGTCGAATCACGAGTCGAGGGTCTCGACGCTGGAGCCGACGACTACCTCGTCAAGCCGTTCGAGCGCCAGGAGCTGCTGGCCCGTCTGCGTGCCCTGCTCCGGCGCCGCCCACCGCGCGGCCAGGCCACGCTGGCCGTTGGCGACCTGAGACTGAATCCGGACACGCATGAAGTTGGCCGGGGCGAGCGCCAGGTCGAGCTGACCCAGCGCGAATTCGAGCTGCTCGAGTATCTGATGCGCAACGAGCGAATCGTGATCTCGCGCCAGCGGCTGCTCGACGAAGTGTGGGGGTACGACCCGTTCTCGATGACCAACACGATCGAAGTGTTCGTCTCCAACCTACGAAGGAAGCTTGAAGCGGGTGGCGAGCCCCGGCTCCTACATACGATCCGCGGCGCGGGCTACGTACTCCGCGTATAGGTCGGTCCCGATTCGCTGGCGCCTGGCGGGCGGATCGGCGGCGCTGACCTTCGTGCTGCTGGCCGGCTTCGCCGGGATCGTCGGAGTGCTGACCTCGCGCCAGGTCCGAGGCCAGTTCGACGACGAGGTCAGCTCGGCGGTCGACCAGCTCCAGAGCCGCCTGCATCTGCGATTCGTCGGACCCGGAGACCTCAACTGCAACAAGCGAATCAGCCTCAGCGACTACGCGAGCGCCGAGCGCGCGCAGATCCGGATCTTCGATGCCGGTTCGGGAGATCTGCTCTGCACCCAGAGCGCGATCCCCAACCGGATCAAGGGCACGACCACGACGCTGCCGAAGCCGAACTTCCCGACGCCAACGGGGCCGGGGACGTTCCAGGAGCTCGGCTATCGCGTCGTCGTGCGCGATCTGCGGGTGCGGCCCTCCGGCGGGCTGTTCCTGCTCTACGCGCGCCCGCTGTCTGACCTCGATCGCACGGTTGCCCGCGTGCGCGTGTTCCTGTGGCTCGGGGTCCTCGGCGTGACGATCCTCGCGCTGCTGGCCGGACTGGCCACGGCGCAGCGGGCGATGCGCCCGGTCGCGGAGCTCAGTGACGCTGCGCGCGAGATCGAGCGGACCCGCGATCCGAGCCTCCGTCTCCCCCATCCCGAGGCCGAGGACGAGGTGGCCGAACTGGCTCGAACGCTCGAGGGAATGCTCGGCGCGCTCGACGATGCCCGCGGCGACACGCTGGCGATGCTCGATCGACAGCGGGAGTTCGTCGCAGACGCCTCGCACGAGCTGCGCACACCGTTGACCAGCGTGCTGGCGAACCTCGAGATTCTCACCGAGGAGCTCGACGGCGACCAGGCCGAGACCGCCGAGGCGGCGCTGCGTTCCACGAGGCGCATGCGCCGGCTGGTCGGGGACCTGCTGCTGCTGGCCCGAGCCGATGCCAAGCGCGCACAGCCGTTCCGTCAGACCGACCTCGGCGAGGTCCTGCTGGAAGCCGCCGCCGAGCTGGGCCCGATGGCCGATCAGCACAAGCTCTCGATCAGCGCCGAGCCCGCGCTGGTCACCGGCGTGCGCGACGACCTCCATCGGCTGGCCCTGAACCTGCTCGAGAACGCGGTTCGCCACACCCCCCCGGGGACCCAGGTCCGCGCCAGCACCGGGATCGAGGGCGGCCACGCGCTCATGACCGTGGAGGACGATGGCCCGGGGATTCCCCGGGAGATCGAGCATCGCGTGTTCGAGCGTTTTGTGCGCAGTGGGCGCGATGGCGCACGGGGGTCTGGGCTGGGCCTGGCGATCGTGCGCGCGGTCGCCGAGTCCCACGGGGGCACGGTCGAACTCGAGCAAGCGCAGGACGGCGCCGGCACCAGGTTCGTGATCCGCATCCCCGGCTGGGCGCGGTCGGCGGACCCGGAAGAGCTTGCTGCCGGAGCGCCCGGGCAGGCGTCCGGGACCACGCTCTGAGCGGCGGCCCGCAGCCCGGCGGCTAGATGGTTGATTCCGCGGCCGCGTGGGGGCCGGGGGATCCGGGGATCAAGCCGGTCAAGGACGCAGGGCGAAGCCAATACTGGAGGTATTGGCAAGCCCGAGGACGCCGATCCGGCGCCGATCAGCCGGATTCATCCGGCACGCGGGGTCGTGGAATCAACCATCTAGACCTCGACGACGACCGGCAGCACCATCGGCCGCCGCTTCAGGCGGTCGTAGATGAAGGCGGCCAGGTCGTCGTGGAGCTCGTGTTGGAGCAGGTCGATCTCCCTGATCCCCTCGCGCGCGGCGTGGTCGAGCGAGCGCTCGACCTCCTCGCGGATGTCGTTGACCACGCCGTCGATCTGGTCGACGAACGGGACGCCGCGGAAGATCACCTCGGGTGGGGCGACCGACTCGCCGGTTTGCTCGGAGACGGTCGCCACGACGATGAAGATTCCGTCCGCCGAAAGCATCCGTCGATCGCGCAGCGCGGCATCTGCGGGATTTCCGATGTCGACCCCGTCGACGAAGATCATTCCTGCCTGCTCGGGCTCGCCGAAGCCGGCGCCGTCAGAATCGATCTCGAGCGGGAGTCCGTTCTCCCCTTCGAATACGTCGTCCGGGTCGATCGCCACCGCCTCCGCGAGCTGCGCGTGCAGATGCAGTCGCTTGTGATCGCCGTGGATCGGCATCACGTAGCGCGGCTTGACGAGGTTCAGCATCAGCTTGACCTCCTCGACGTAACCGTGGCCCGAGGCGTGGATCGGCGCGTCCCGGGGCGTGATCACATCGCAGCCGATCTGGTAGAGGCGGTCGACGGTCTCGTTTACCGCTCGTTCGTTGCCGGGGATCGGGGTGGCCGAGAACACGACCGTGTCGCCGCGGTGCAGGGTGATCTGTCGATGGTCATTGTGGGCCATCCGGCGAAGCGCGGAGAGCGGCTCGCCCTGGGAGCCGGTCGAGATCACGACCACTTTCTCATCCGGCCAGTCCTCGACCTCCTGGGGCTGGATCATCAGCCCCTCCGGAAGCACGATGTGGCCGAGCGAGCGGCCAATGTTGACGTTCTTGCGCATCGATCGCCCGACCAGCGCGACCTTGCGCCCGAGCTGGGCCGCGGCGTCGATGACCTGCTGCACGCGGTGGATGTTCGAGGCGAAGCTGGTGACGATGATCCGGCCCGCGGTGCGGGCGAAGACCTCCTCGAGGTGTGGGCCGACCTCGCGCTCGGATGGAGAGAAACCGGGACGGTCGACATTGGTCGAATCCCCGCACAGCAGCAGCACGCCCTCGCGGCCGAGCTCGGCCAGCCGGGACACGTCCGCGGGCGGGCCGTCGACCGGGGTCTGGTCGAACTTGTAGTCACCGGTCACCAGGACGATGCCGAGCTCGGTGCGCAACGCGACCGCACACGAATCCGGGATCGAGTGCGTCATGTGCACCAGCTCGACCGAGAACGGCCCGAGTGAGAGCTCCTCTCCGGGCGTCACGTCCTGGATGTCGACGTCCCGGAGGCTGTGCTCGTCGAGCTTGGAACGCGCCATCGCGGTTGTCAGCCGCCGTCCGTAGACCGTCGGCGCGTCTGCCCCCAGCTCGCGCAGCACCCACGGAAGCGCGCCGACGTGATCCTCGTGACCGTGCGTGATGACGATCGCCTCGATGTCCTCCGCACGCTCACGCAGGTACGCGAAGTCGGGCAGCACCAGGTCGATCCCGAGCATCTCCGTAGTCGGAAAGCGCAGCCCAGTGTCCACCACCACGATCCGGTCGTCGTACTCGACGACCGTCATGTTCTTTCCGATCTCGCCCAGGCCGCCGAGCGGCAGGACACGCAGCTTTTTCACGCCCGCGTGAGCATCCCGTGGCGCTCGAGCAGCTCCCGCACGATCGATGTCTCCCCATCGTCCAGCTCGACGTACGGCAGTCGCGGGCCGCCGCAGTCCAGGCCGATCATCTTCAGCCCCGCCTTGATGCTGCAGGCCAGCGGCGCGATCGTCAGGTCGCGGTAGACGTCCTGCAGGCTCTGGTCGATCTCGCGGCGGCGGTCGGGCTCGTCGACCATCCGGCGCATCTCCTCGCCAAACAGATGGCTTCCAGTGAGTACCCCGCCGGCCTCCCCGAGCTCGAGCACATCGACGAGCAGGTCGTCGTTGCCGGCATAGATCGCCAGGCCGTCGACCTTGGCCAGGTTGGCCGGATTGGCCTGCTTTACGGCGCAGATGTGCTCGAGCTGAGCGAGCTCCGCGAGCAGGTCGTTGGACAGGTCGGCGCCGGTTCGTTGCGGGATGTTGTAGAGCACGATCGGGAGATCGGTCGCCCTCACGACCTCCTCGTAGTGACGGATGATCCCGCGGCGGCTCGGGCGGTTGTAGTACGGGTTCACCGACAGCAGGGCGTCGGCTCCCGCTGCGGTCGCCTGCTCGGTGAGCCAGACGGCATGCCGGGTGTCGTTGGAGCCGGCCCCGGCCACGATCGTGCAGCGGCCGCGCATCTCCTCGGCGGCGAGGCGGACCATCCCGATGTGCTCCTCGTCTGAAAGCGTGGCCGCCTCGCCGGTCGTGCCGCAGACCACGAGCCCGTCGGAGCCGTGATCGACGAGGTGGTTCATCAGCCGCACCGCCGCCTCCTCGTCGACGCGGCCCTCGGCGTCGAACGGCGTGACCATCGCGGTCAGGATCGTGCCAATGCTCTCTGGCATGCGTCCAAGTTACAGCACGGTGGGGCGGCTAGGCAGCTGGCGGACCCCCATCGAGAAGCCGCTCATAGACGCGCCAGCGCTTGAGGATCCGGCCGCCCATGGCCTCGAGCCCCCGGTTCATCGCCGTGTTGGTCTCGAGGATCCAGCTGGCTTCTCCGCGGTGGCGCGGGGTCACCTCTGCGATCCGGAAGTGCTCCATGTAGAGCGCTGCGGCCACACCGGTGTGCTGATACTCGGGCAGCACGCCCAGGAAGCCCACGCGCACGCGGTCGATCACGCGGCGCCGGTTGAGATAGTGAAACCATCCCAACGGCAGCAGACGCCCCTGCATCCGCTGGTAGACCTGGTTGATGTCGGGGATCGTGATCGCCATGGCGATCGTCTTGCCTTCCTGCTCGGCGATCATGAACCAGTCCCGGTCGTAGACGAGCTGCAGGTCGATCGCGTACCCGTCGAGGTCGCTCTTCGAATACGGGACGAAGCCCCAGTTCTTCGACCAAGCGGCGTTGTAGACGTTGGCGAACTCGTCGAGCTCCCGCCGCAGATGGCGTCGCGACATCTTCCGGATCGTGATCCCGTGCTTGGTCCGGGCCCGTTCGGCGATCTGCGGGAGGATCGGATTCACGTTCTCCCGGTCGGAGATGTGCAGATCCCAGCTGAACAGGTCCATCGCCTTGGCCAGGCCGGCCGCCTCGCAGCGCTCCTGGTAGTAGGGCGGATGCCACGGCTGGCGGATCAACGGCTCGCGGTCAAAGCCCTCGATCAGGATGCCTGCCTCGTCGTTCAGCTGGAAGTCCATCGGTCCGACCATCCGCTCGCAGCCGCGCTCCCGGCACCACGCCTCGGCCGCGCCGAGCAGCGCATCGAGGATCTCCTGGTCATCCTCGAACTCGAGGAAGCCGAACATGCCCCACCGGCTGCCGTGATACTCGTTGAAGGCGAAATCGATCTGCGCGGTGATGCGGCCGACGACGGCGCCGTCCCGACGGGCCAGGAAGTACCGGGCCGTAGCGTGCTTGAAGTACGGGTTCAGCGAGCGGGTCAGGAACTGGTAGCGCTCGAGCTTCAGCTGCGGGACCCACGGGGTGCCCGAGTGCAGGCGGTACGGCAGCTGTACGAACTTGCGCAGGTCGCCGAGCCTGCGAACCTCGGTAACTTCGATGGACATCGGCGGGGAACCGTACCGGAGGTGCTGTAGATGCGAGTCACAGATGATCACGGGACAGGGGCGCTCGACCACGTTCAGATCGCCGCGCCGCCCGGCGGGGAGCCGCAAGCCCGCGCGTTCTTCGGTGAGCTGCTCGGATTCGCGGAGATCCCCAAGCCCGAGACGATGCGGGCCGACGGCGGCGTCTGGTTCGCGCTCACCGGGTCCGAGCTGCACATCGGAATCGAGGAGCACTTCGCCCCCGCGCGCAAGGCCCACCCTGCGGTTCGGGTCAGCGCGGCCGAGCTCGACGCGCCGGCCGAGCGCCTGGGGCCGCGGGCGTCGCGGTGCGGTGGGACGAGCGCCTCCCGGGCGCGGGCCGGTTCTACACCGAGGATCCGTTCGGAAACCGGGTCGAGCTGCTCAGTCGCGAGTGAGGGGCGCGCCCTTCGAAGCCGGCGCGGGGCGATTTGCCGCAAAACGGATGCCAGGCAGTCGAAACGCGGAAAATCGCGATGGCGCGGGGCGATTTGCCGCAAATCGCACGGTGTCCGGCGCTCTGGCCGGGCGCTCTGGCCGGGTCGGCGGGTCGGTCGCTCGGCGGCGCTCCCAACCTACCGCCCCGACGCCCGGCGGCCGCCGGGCCGCAAGCGCTCCGGCGGCCCGGCGACGCCGCGTCCCTACGACTTGTTCTGGAGCTCCGGAGCCTCGCGCTCGCCCTTGCCGCGGTACTTCGGCCCGGTGTACGGCCCGGGCTTCGGTCGCGGCTTGCCGCCGGGGAAGGCGAGGCGGATGATCGTCCGCTGCACCATCCAGAGCTGCTGGTGAAACGGGCCCGAGTTGTAGGGCAATCCGTAGCGCTCGCAGATCTCGCGCACCCTCGGCGCGATCTCTCCGTAGCGGGTGCTCGGCATGTCCGGGTAGAGGTGGTGCTCGACCTGGTAGCTGAGGTTGCCGCTGATCACGTGGAACGTCGGGCCACCGTCGATGTTGGCGGCGCCCAGGAGCTGGCGCAGGTACCAGCCCCCGCGGGTCTCATCCGCCGTCTCCTCCTGTGTGAAGGTGTACGTCTGGTCGGGGAAGTGCCCGCAGAAGATGATCGCGTATGACCACACGTTCCGGATCAGGTTGGCCACCACGTCCGCCTGGAGCGTGCGCACGAACGGCTCGCGGAACGAGCGGCGCTCGGTCAGCTGAGAGAGGATCGTCTGGTCCCCGTCAGCCGCCCTGCGCAGCTTGCGCAGCTTGCGCCGGGCTCGCGCGCTGACCGGCTGGTTGCGGCGGTCGATGCGGGCCTTCGCGCTCAGGAGCCCGAGCTCGATCCCGCTCATCACGAGCCCGCTGATCAGCGGCCAGGCGATGTAGTCCTTGGTGATCTGCGCGCGCGCCTTGCCGGCGATCCCCTTCAGCTCCTTGCGCACCTGCTTCATATCCTTCTCGCCGGAGTGAATCGCGTCGAAATCCAGGTCGTGGAACGCCACCCCCCATTCGAACAGCATCGCCAGGACGATGTTGTACACGGGCTGCAGCAGGTAGAACGGATACCACTTCTGGGCCGGGTCGATCCGCATGATCTCGTAGCCGAGGTCGCGGTCCTTGCCGACGATGTTGGTGTAGGTGTGGTGGATGAAGTTATGCGAGTGGCGCCAGGCCTCGGCCGGCGAGGCCGTGTCCCAATCCCAGGCCCGGGAGTTGATCACCGGGTCGTTCATCCAGTCCCACTGGCCGTGCATCACGTTGTGGCCGATCTCCATGTTCTCGAGGATCTTGGCCATGCCCAGCGTCGCCGCTCCGAGCGCCCACGGGATGCGCCAGCGCGAAGCGACCAGCTCTGCGCGCCCGATCAGCGCCAGGCGGCGCTGGAAGGCGATCATCGAGCGGATGTACTTGGCGTCGCGGTCGCCGAGGTCGGCCTTGACCTGCTCGTGGAGCTCCTCGAACTCCCGGCCCAGCTCCTCGATCTGCTCGGCCGTCAGGCGATGCAGTGGGTTCTCCGAGCCATCGAGCTCGACTTTGCCGTTGCCGGCATGACCGTCAGTTGCGGCCGTGGTCATGTTCGTCTCCTCGGTCGTTCGTCACAGTTCGATTTCGATCGGTCCCTCGGGCGCGCTGATGCACGTCCTGATGACTTCGCCTTCCTGGCCGTACACCTTCCCCGTTCTGAGGTCTCGCACGCGCCCCTCGCGCAGCTCTCCGACGCACGTGTGACAGATCCCCTCGCGGCAGCCGTAGGGCAGCTCCAGCCCCGCGTTCTCGCCGGCGACGAGGATCGGAACGGTGCCGTCGGACTCCGCCTCGGCGTCGGACTTGAGGAACTTGATCGTCCCTCCCTCGCCCTCCTCTCCCTCATCGAGGCCGAGCTTGGGCTGAAAGCGCTCGACGTGCAAAAGCTCGGGGTCGCCCTCTTGCTTCCAGTGCTCGATCAGCTCCTCGAGCATGTCGGCCGGCCCGGAGACGAAGGTCTCGCGTTCCCGCCAGTCCTCGCACAGCCGGTTGAGGTCCTTCGGCCCCATCCGGCCTGCCTCAGCGGTCAGCTGCTCGTGGAGCTGGAAGCGCTCGTTGCGGCCGGCCATCGAGCGAAGCTCATCGCCGAAGATCACCTCCTCGGTGCGCCGGGCCGAGTGCAAAAGGACCACGTCGCCGAGATCGCCGCTCTGGTCGAGGTGGCGGAGCATGCTCATGATCGGCGTGATGCCGCTGCCGGCACTGATGAACAGCAGCTTCTCGGGCAGCTCCTCGGGCAGTACGAATTCGCCCTCGACCCCTCCGAGCCCGACGATCGCCCCGGTTCGGCCGCGCCGGACGAGGTAGGGCGAGACCTTCCCCTCGTCGACGTTCTTGACCGTGATGCTGATCAAGCCATCGGGCCGGGCTGGGTCCGAGGTCAGCGAATAAGCGCGCCAGTGCCGGACGCCCTGGATGTCGAGCCCGATCCTCAGGTACTGACCCGGCTGATGACCGGACCACCGGTATCCGGGCTTGATCAGCACCGTCGCCGCGTCGGGCGTCTCGTGGTCGATCGTGACGATCCGGCCGCGCAGCTCGCGCGTCGACCAGAGCGGATTGATCAGCTCGAGGTAGTCATCCGGGAGCAGCGGCGAGCTCAGCGCGGCAAGCGCGTCGAGGACCCGCCGCTGGATCGGATGAACGTTGGGGCGAGCGCCCTTCTCGGCCATGTACTCACGAGTAATATCAGCTTCGCTAGCCTCAGGCCGGTCCACGGTGCCGATGCCTGTGCCAACAGCCTCGAGCAGTTCGCGCCGCCGGCCGCGCAAGGCCGGTACGCAGGGCATGCCGCGTGCCGTTCGTGAACAGCTGATCCTCGACGTCGCCGGTCACGTGTTCGCCCGCGACGGGTATCACGGCGCCTCGATGGACGAGATGGCCAAGCTCGCCGGGGTCTCAAAGCCGATGCTGTACGCCTACTTCGGCTCAAAGGAGCAGCTGTACGTCGCCTACATCGACCGCACCGGGCGCGAGCTGGTCGAGCGGCTGATCGCCGCCGACCCCCAGCACGAGCGCGCGAGCGAGCGTCTGCGGCTGGTGATCGCCGAGTTCCTCTCGTTCGTAGAGGAGCACCGCGACGGCTGGAAGGTGCTGTTCAGCGAGCTCACCGCCTCGCGACCGCTGGCCGAGCACGTCGCCGGGCTGAGGGGCCGCATCGTGGCCGAGGTCAGGGGGATGCTCGAGCGGGTTCGCTCTCCGGATGCGGGGTTGCCGCCGGCGGCGGCCGACGGAGTCGCGCACGCGATCGTCGGCGCCGGAGAGTCGCTGGCCAACTGGTGGCTCGGCCACCCCGAGGTCCCGCTGGCAGAGGTCGCCGACCTTTACCTCGGGCTCGGTCAAGCGGCGATCGGCGCCGCGGCCCGCCGCTAGCCCTAGCCCAGTAGGTTCTCGAGCCCGATCACGGGCGAATCGCTCAGCGACGAGACGCGACGTACGGCCAGCAGCACGCCGGGCATGAACGACTCGCGGTCGATCGAGTCGTGGCGGATCGTCAGCGTCTGTCCGACATCGCCCAGGATGACCTCCTGATGGGCGACCAGGCCCGGAAGGCGGACCGAATGGATCGGCACCTCGGCGCCGGATGCCGCCCGCATCAGGGACGCCGTCCTCGCCGCGGTACCGCTCGGCTTGTCGAGTTTGCCGTCGTGATGCAGCTCGATGATCTCGGCGCGGGCCATATGCCTCGCCGCCTGCTCGGCGAACCGCGTCATCAGTACGGCTCCGATGGCGAAGTTTGGGGCGACGAACACATTCGCGCCGCCACCGCGAAGCTGCTCGAGCTCGGCGGCGTCGTAGCCGGTGGTGCCGATCACGACGTGCACGCCCGCGGCCACCGCCTGGCCGGCGTTGGCCAGGGCGGTAGACGGGATCGTGAAGTCGACCAGCACGTCTGGTCGCTCGGCCAGGACTTCGGCGAGCGAGACGCCGAGCGCGGGGTCGGCGCGGCCGACCAGCTCCATGTCCTGCGCGCCCGACACCGCCCGGCAGACCGTCTCCCCCATCCGCCCGGCGGCGCCGGCGACGGCGACGCGGATCGGCTCGGTCATCAGCCGGCGGTCTCGACCAGCTCGTGGCCGAACGGGACCAGCCCGTCCTCGAATATCTCCCTGTCCGGGCCGATGCCGGCGATCGAGATCCGCTCAGGATCCCACAGCTCCCGGGCGAGGGACTCGAGATCCTCGAGCGAGACAGCCTCGATCCGCTCGACTGCCTCGTCGAGTGCCAGCAGCGGGGCACCGGCGAGGATCTCGGAGCCGAGACGGCTCATGCGCGCGCCCGTCGACTCGAGCGCCAGCACCACCCGGCCCTTCAGGTTCTCCTTGGCCCGAACCAGCTCCTCGGGGCTCGCGGGCTCCTGCCTCATGTGATCGAGCTCCGAGGCGACGACCTCGAGCGCCTGACGCAGGTTCTCGCCGCGCGTGCCCAGGTACACGCCGACCTGGCCGGTGTCGTGGTAGGCGCTGGTGAACGAGTAGACCGAGTAGGCGAGCCCCCGCCGCTCGCGCACCTCCTGGAACAGCCGCGAGGAGGAAGTTCCGCCGAAGATCGTGTCGAGGACCCGGAGCGCGAAGCGGCGGTCGTCGTGTCGGGAGAGCCCCAGCGTGCCCAGGCAGAAGTGGTATTGCTCGGTGTCCTTGCGCTCGAACCGGCGTCGCGCAGCCTGTGGAAAGCCGAGCGCTGTGGGGCGTGCTGGCGCCTCGACGCCGGCGCCGGGCATCCGACCGGAGGCAAGCTCGACGAACGCATCGTGGTCGACCGCGCCCGCGGCCGAGATGACCACGTTCGCGGGCACGTAACGGCTGGCGTGGAAGCGGGCGATCTCCGGCACCGGGGTCTCGGCGATCACCGGCGCGCGGCCGATGATCGCCCGCCCCAGCGGGTCATCACCGAACACGACCTCGCCGAGCAGATCGAAGATCTTCTCCTGCGGGTCGTCCTCGTACATCGCGATCTCCTCGAGGATCACCTCGCGCTCCGAATCGACGTCCGTCAACGCCGGCCGGAAGACCATGTCGGCCATCACATCGAACGCCTCAGGGAGGTGGTCGTCGATCACCCGGGCATGGACGGAAGTGGCCTCCTTGCCGGTGCCCGCGTTCAGCTCCGCTCCCATGCCGTCGAAGATCTGGTCGATCTCGACCGACGCGTACTTCGCGGTGCCCTTGAACAGCAGATGCTCGAGCAGGTGCGACAAACCCGCCTCGGCTTCCCCTTCGGCTCTCGATCCGACTCCGATCCAGAAGCCCAGCGAGACGGACCGGACGGAGGGCATCGCCTCCGTCGCGATCCGGACGCCCGACTCGAGCGTCGTCAGGCGGTGTCGCTGCTCCACCGCGTGACTATGTACGGTCAGGATCGCGGTCGCGCACGCGGCCCCGGTCCCGATCGCGTTCACGCGGCGGGCGGTCCCGTCCTCCGCGGTCGCGGCCGTCACGCCCTCCGCGGTCACCTCCGCGGTCGCGACGCGGCGGTCCGCCGTCGCCGCTGCCGACGTTGGCCAACTCCTCGGGGCTCTTACCGGCGACGTCAGGATCCTCAGCCAGACGCAGACCGATCCGGCCACGCTCACGGTCGACCTCGACCACGACCACGCTGATCTCGTCCCCCTTGTTGAGGACCTCCTCGACCGTCGCGATCCGCTGGCCCGGGGCCACATTGGAGATGTGCAGCAGCCCGTCGGTTCCCTTGGCGAGCTCGACGAAGGCGCCGAACGTGGTCGTCTTGACCACCTTGCCGGCAAACGAGTCGCCGACCTCGACCTCCTTGGTCATCGAGCGGATCCGATCGACCAGCGCGTCGCCCAGCTCGCCGTTGGCGGCGTAGACCAGTACCTGGCCCTCGTCGTTGACGTCGATCTGGGACTCGAACTCCTCCTGGAGAGCGCGGATCGTCTCGCCGCCCTTGCCGATCAGCAGCCCGATCTTCTCCGGGTCGATCTTGATGCTCGAGATCCGCGGTGCGTGCTTGGAGAGCTCCGCCCGCGGGGTGTCGATCACCTTGGCCATCTCGCTGAGAATGAACTCCCGCGAGACCTTCGCCTGGGCGAGGGCGTCGCGCATGATCTCGAACGTCACGCCAGTGATCTTGATGTCCATCTGCAGAGCGGTGATTCCCCGCTCGGTGCCGGCGACCTTGAAGTCCATGTCGCCGAGGTGGTCCTCGACTCCGGCAATGTCGGTGAGGATGATGTAGTCATCACCCTCCTTGATCAGACCCATCGCGATCCCGGCGACCGGGCGCTTGACGGGAACGCCGGCGTCCATCAGCGACAGAGTCGATCCGCAGACCGAGGCCATCGAGGATGATCCGTTGGACTCGAAGATGTCCGAGACGACACGAATCGTGTACGGGAACTCCTCCTGAGTCGGGATCATCGGCACCAGCGCCCGCTCGGCGAGCGCTCCGTGCCCGATGTCGCGGCGCTTGGGGCCGCGCATGAAGCCGGCCTCCCCGACCGAGAACGGCGGGAAGTTGTAGTGATGGAAGTAGCGCTTCGTGGTCTCGAGCCCGAGCGTGTCGAGCCGCATCTCCTCGCGGGTGGTGCCGAGGGCGACGACGCTGAACGCCTGCGTCTGGCCACGGGTGAAGAGCGCCGAACCGTGGGTTCGGGGGGCGATGCCGATCTCGATCGAGATCGGACGGATCTCCTCCGAGCTGCGACCATCGGGACGCTTCTTCTCGACGGCGATCCGCTGACGGATCAGGGTCTTCTCGAGCTTGTCGAACGCGCGCTGAGCGTTGGAGCGGTGCTCCGCGTAGGTCGCGCTCTCGGGGTCGCCCGAGTACTGCTCGAGCACCTGCTCCTCGACCGCCTTGGTGGCGTCCTGGCGCTCCAGCTTGTCCTCGACCTGCGTCGCCGCGGCGAGCGCAGCCCCATGTGAGGCCTTGATCTGGTCGGAGAGCTCCTCGCTGACCTGCGGGATCTCGACCTCGGTCTTGGGCTTGCCGGCTTGGGCGGCTAGCTCCCGCTGAGCGGCACACAGCTTCTTGATCGCCTCGTGGGCGATGTCGAGAGCATCGAGGATCTCGGCTTCGGGGATCTCGTTCGCGCCCGCCTCGACCATCAGGATCGCCTCTTCGGTGCCGGCGACGATCAGGTCGAGATCGGCACCATCGAACAGATCCTCCTCGCTCGGGTTGACGACGAAGTTGCCGTCGATCTTTCCGATCCGCACCGCCCCGACCGGAGTCGGGAACGGGATGTTCGAGACCATCAGCGCCGCGGAGGCGCCGTTCATCGCGAGCATGTCATAGGGGTGGACGTGGTCGACCGACATCGGCAGCGCGACCAGCTGGGTCTCGTAGCGCCAGCCCTTGGGGAACAGCGGGCGGATCGGGCGGTCGATCAGGCGGGCGGTCAGCGTCGCCTTCTCCCCCGCGCGACCTTCGCGCTTGAAGAACGAGCCGGGGATCTTCCCGGCCGCATACATGCGCTCCTCCACGTCGACAGTCAGGGGGAGGAAGTCCACGTCGCGGAGATTCCCCGCCGTGGCGGTACAGAGGACCATGGTGTCGCCCGAACGGACGACTACGGCGCCGGAGGCCTGCTTGGCCAGTTTGCCCGTCTCGAACGAGATCTCTTTGCCCTCGATCTCGATGGACACGCGCTTTGCGGCGTCAGACATATTCAATTTCCCTTCTTCTCTCCACCCTTCGGTCGGCGGAGTGGTGCGTTTCTCATCTCTTGTTCCGAACCCGGATGATGCTAGCGGGTGCCGGGGCGCAAGGCGGCCGGGCGAGCTCGTGGCGAACGTTGGCGCCCGGGCCGGATGCGCGAAATCGAGCGGCGGTTATAAACGGATCGCCCGGTCCGCTTGTGCTAGGTTAACCGGACCTTACGGTCCAGTTTACACCGCGCACCCCGACCAGCCAGGAGCGACCGATGACCGCGACAGCCTCGGCCCCGACCATCATCGAACCCCGCGGGGCATCCACCAACCGGTGGTTCGTGCTCGTGATCGCCTGCATGGCCCAGTTCATGGTCGTGCTCGACGCGACGGTCGTCAACGTCGCCCTGCCATCGATCCAGCGCGGCCTGCATTTCTCCTCGGCCAACCTGCAGTGGGTCGTGAACGCCTACACGCTGATCTTCGGCGGCTTCCTGCTGCTCGGCGGCCGCGCGGCGGATCTGCTCGGACGAAAGCGCCTGTTCGTGGCCGGAGTCGCGCTGTTCTCGCTGGCCTCGCTGCTCAACGGGCTGGCGCAGTCCTCCGGGATGCTGATCGCCGGGCGCGCGCTGCAGGGACTCGGCGGCGCGCTCGTCTCGCCCGCCGCGCTGTCGATCATCACGACCACGTTCACCGAGCAGGGCGAGCGGACCAAGGCGCTCGGCGTCTGGAGCGCGATCGCCGCCGGCGGTGGGGCCGTCGGCCTGCTGCTCGGGGGGGCGCTGACCGATCTCGTCTCCTGGCAGTGGATATTCATCGTGAATGTTCCGGTCGGGATCATTACGCTCGCGCTGGCGCTGCGGATCGTGCCCGAGTCGCGGGCCGAGCTTCGCCACCGCACGTTTGACGCCGCCGGCGCGATCGCCGTCACCACCGGGCTGGTCCTGCTCGTGTTCACGATCGTCAAGGCCCAGGCC
>DATCNP010000135.1:0-11086 GCA_036565205.1 Solirubrobacteraceae bacterium
ATTCCGGGGCGGCTCGGGCACGCCCCGGCGCCCGGGCGCCGCCCGCCGCGACCAAACCTCAGCCCGGCGCCACCGGGGCGACCAGCCTCTCGAACAGCGCCGCCAGCGTCTCCTCGGGGTCCTGGGACAGCCCGGTGTGAACGCCGGAGGCCTGCACGATCGTGCTGGACGGCGCCGCGAGCCATCCGAACCGCTCGGACTGAGGCATGGCGGCGATCGCTCCCGCGTCGCGGGCGCCTTCGGCCACCCGCACCAGGGCCTCGAGGTGCGCGGCGAGCCCGGCC
This sequence comes from Solirubrobacteraceae bacterium, assembly GCA_036565205.1. Classification (GTDB taxonomy): domain Bacteria; phylum Actinomycetota; class Thermoleophilia; order Solirubrobacterales; family Solirubrobacteraceae; genus Palsa-465. The sequence goes on from DATCNP010000135.1 coordinate 285, forward strand.
GCCGGCACGTCCGGACCAAGCGCCGCGAGCCGCGACTCGTCGAGCGCGACCCGGGCGGCGAGGAAGCCCAGCTGGCGGCAGAACAGCACCACGCCGACGTTGAACTGCTCGCCGCGCTCGACGCTCGGTACGACGCGCAGGATCGTGTACGAGAACGGGCTACAGGCCGGTTCGGGCACGCTCGGCCTCCTCAGTGAAAGCGGAATGTGCCAGCCGCTCGGACATGTACCGCACGTACGCGGCCGGCTCGTCGCCTTCGTACCAGTCGGGCGGGACCAGGCCGACGACTTCCTCGATCAACGCCGGCGAGACGCGCGCGCGCATGCGCTCGTCGGCTTCGAGGATCGATCCGGCGCACGGAAGCAGTACGTGCTGGGCGATCAGCGGGAAGGGCCGCGCAGCGTCAGCCGCCGCGAGACCCCCGTGCTGGAGGTAGAGCGCGGCGCCGTGGTCGATCAGCCACAACCGGTCGTGCCACAGCAGCAGATTCGGGTTTCGCGGCGTGCGGTCGACGTTGGTGACGAACGCGTCGAGCCAGACCACGTCGGCGGCCACCTCTGGATCAACGCGCCACCTGCCCGCGGGCGTGTACGGCAGCGCGCCCGGGAGAAAGTCCACCCCGAGGTTCGATCCCGAGCTGGCCGCGATCAGCTCCTGGATCTCGGGGTCGGGCTCCGCGGCCGCAAGCCTGGCGTCGATCTCGATTGCCACCAGATCGGGCACGAGCATCCCCGCCCGCCGCGCGAGCTCTCCGACGATCACCTCGGCCACCAGCGCGCGCAGGCCCTGCCCGGCGCCGCGGAACTTGGCCACGTAGAGGCCGTCGTCATTCGCCTCGACCAGCCCGGGCAGCGACCCGCCTTCACGCAAGGGCGTGACGTAGCGGGTCGCCTTCACCGAGCGCAGCGTGGTTTGCACGGGCATGGGCGGACGGTACCCGCCGGCGCCGCCGCGATGGCGGCCGATCCCGGCGTCCTAGCATCAGTGGGGTGCTCCTGTCCGTTCTCGACCAGTCCCCGATCGCCGAGGGATCGACGGGTGCGCAGGCGCTGCGCAACACGGTCGATCTCGCCCAGCTGACCGACTCGCTCGGCTATCACCGCTACTGGGTCGCCGAGCACCACGGCGGCCCGATGCTCGCCGGGCCGAGCCCCGAGGTCCTGATCGGGCCGATCGCCTCGGCAACCGAGGGGATCCGCGTCGGCAGCGGAGGCGTGATGCTGCCCCACTACAGCCCGCTCAAGGTCGCCGAGTCGTTCACGATCCTCGCGGCGCTGTATCCGGGTCGGATCGACCTGGGGATCGGGCGCGCGGCCGGTACCGACCCGATGACGACCTACGCGCTCCAGCGCGACCGCCGTCAGGCGGCGCCGGATGACTTCCCCGACCAGCTGGCCGAGCTGTTGGCCTACCTCGAGGACGCGCTTCCGCCCGGTCACCCGTTCCGTCACCTCGCGGCGACGCTCCCCGGCCGTCCCGAGCTCCCGGTGCCATGGCTGCTCGGCTCCTCCCCGCAGAGCGCGATCTGGGCCGGCGAGCTGGGGCTTCCGTACGCGTTCGCCGACTTCATCAACCCGCAGGGCAGCGAGATCGCCGACCTCTACCGCGAGCGATTCGCGCCGGTACGCGAGCTGAAGGCCCCGCGCGTCTCCGTCGCCGCCTGGGTCCTCTGCGCCCCAACCGAGGAGGAAGCGCGGTACCTCGCGTCGAGCAGCCGGATGACCTTCACGATGCTGCGCCGAAACCAGCTGATCGCCGTGCCGTCGCCGGAGAAGGCCACCGCTTTTCTGCAGCGCGAGGGAAAGAGCACGAGCGACTACATCCCCGGCCGTCGGGGGATCATCGGCTCGCCGGAGCAGGTGCGAGCGCAGATCGAGGAGCTGGCGGTCTCCTACGGCGCGGACGAGGTGATCGTCGTCACGATCACCCACGACCACGGTGTTCGCCGGCGCTCGTACGAGCTGATCGCCGAGGCCATGAGCCTCGAGCCGCGCGAGCTCAGCACCGTCTCGGCCTGAGGCGGAATACTGCCGCCGATCCGGGGTAGGATCGCTCGATGGCGAGGTGGGTCTACGAGTTTGCCGACGGCTCCAGGGATATGCGGGATCTGCTGGGCGGCAAGGGCGCGAACGTAGCCGAGATGACGCGGGTGCTCGGCGCCGACCGCGTGCCGGCCGGGTTCACGATCACCACCGAGGCCTGCGTCGAGTACATGCGCGCCGACCGCGAGGAGCCCGAGGGCATGGCCGACCAGGTCGCGGAGGCGCTGCAGCGGCTCGAGCAGCACGCCGAGAAGCGGCTCGGGGACCGCGACGATCCGCTGCTCGTTTCGGTGCGCTCGGGCGCCCGCGAGTCGATGCCCGGGATGCTCGACACGGTTCTGAACCTGGGCCTCAACGACGAGTCCGTGCTGGGGATCGCCAAGGCGACCGAGAACGACCGCTTCGCCTGGGACTCCTACCGGCGTTTCGTGCAGATGTTCGGCAACGTCTCGCGCGGGATCCCCGGAGAGCGCTTCGAGGACGCGATCAAGGAGGCCAAGGAAGCGCGCGGGGTCAAGGAGGACACCGAGCTCGACGTCGATGCGCTGCGGGAGCTGACCGAAACCTTCAAGGGCATCTACGAGGAGGACACCGGCGAGGACTTCCCGCAGGATCCGACCGAGCAGCTGCGCCTGTCGATTCGCGCCGTGTTCGACTCCTGGGTCGGCGAGCGGGCCGTCTCCTACCGGCGGATGAACCGGATCCCCGACGACTGGGGCACGGCGGTCAACGTCCAGCAGATGGTGTTCGGGAACAAGGGCGACACGTCGGGGTCCGGCGTCGCCTTCTCCCGTGACGAGGTCACGGGCGCCCCCGAGCCGAGCGGCGACTTCCTCCCCAACGCCCAGGGCGAGGATGTCGTCTCCGGCGTCCGCAACCCGCGCGACATCGCCGAGATGGAGGAGTGGCTGCCCGAGGTGCACGAGCAGCTGATGGAGATCCTGCGCACCCTCGAGGGCCACTACCAGGACATGCAGGACACCGAGTTCACGGTCGAGGAAGGCCGGCTCTACATGCTCCAGACGCGCAACGCCAAGCGCCCGGCCCAGGCCGCCGTCCGTTTCGCCGTCGACGCCGTCTCCGAAGGTCTGCTCACCCGCGAGCAGGCGATCTGCACGATCGACCCGGGATCGCTCGACGCCCTGCTTCACCCGACGTTCGACCCCAACGCCGACTTCGACGTGCTCGCGCGCGGGGTCAACGCCTCGCCGGGCGCGGCCAAGGGCGAGGTCGTGTTCACCGCCTCGGAGGCCGTGGCCGCGGCGGAGGAGGGACGCGATGTGATCCTCGTGCGGCCGTTCACCGACGCCGGCGACGTGGCCGGGTTCGATGCCGCCAAGGGGATCCTCACCACCGAGGGCGGCAAGGCCTCGCACGCCGCGCTCGTCGCTCGGGGCATGGGACGGCCCGCGGTCGTCGGCGTCGACGCGCTCTTGATCGACCTCGGCGCGAAGACGATCACCGTCGGCGACGTGGTGCTCCACGAGCATGACCGGATCGCCATCGACGGGACCAAGGGGTGGGTGACCGTCGACGACGTCCCGCTGGTCGAGGCGACCGTCGATGAGAACTTCGACCAGGTGCTGGCCTGGGCCGACGAGATCCGGCGGCTCGGGGTCCGCACCAACGCCGACACGCCCCAGGATGCGAAGCGGGCGCGGGAGCTCGGCGCCGAGGGGATCGGCCTGTGCCGCACCGAGCACATGTTCATGGCCGAGGACCGCCAGCCGAAGATGCGGGCGATGATCATGGCCGACACCCGCGAGGCCCGCGTCGAAGCGCTGGCCGAGCTGCTCCCGCTCCAGCAGCAGGACTTCGCCGGGTTGTTCGAGGCGATGGCCGGGCTGCCTGTGACCGTCCGCCTGCTCGACCCACCGCTGCACGAGTTCCTGCCCAACCTCCCGGACCTGGCGGCTCAGGTCGAGCGCGCGCGGATCGAGGAGTCCGACGACCTGCAGCAGCTCGAGCGCCTGCTCGCCCGTGTCGAGGAGATCTCGGAGGAGAACCCGATGCTCGGAACGCGCGGTTGCCGGCTCGGGATCCTCTATCCGGAGATCTACGAGATGCAGGTCCACGCGATCCTGCGCGCGGCCAAGGAGGCGGCCGAGCCGCCGCACCCCGAGATCATGATCCCGCTGGTCGACTACGAGCACGAGATCGAGCTGATGCGCGAGCTCGTCGTCCGCGTCGGCGAGGAGGAGGGCCTCGAGGCGGTCAAGGACTACACCGTCGGCACGATGATCGAGCTCCCGCGGGCGTGCTTCGTCGCCGATCGCATCGCCCAGTTCGCCGACTTCTTCTCGTTCGGGACCAACGACCTGACCCAGACCGCGCTGGGCTTCTCCCGCGACGACGTCGAGTCGAAGTTCGTCCCCACCTACCTCGAGCGCAAGATCATCGACCGCAGCCCGTTCGAGACGATCGACAAGCCCGGCGTCGGCTGGCTCGTGCGCCTCGCCGCCTGGGTCGGCCGCGAGGCCCGTCCCGATCTCAAGCTCGGGATCTGCGGCGAGCACGGCGGCGACCCCGAGTCGATCGAGTTCTTCCACCTGGCCGGGCTCGACTACGTCTCCTGCTCGCCGTTCCGGGTCCCGATCGCGCGGATCGCGGCAGCCCAGGCCGCGATCGCGCATCCCCTGGAGGCCTGGGCGGGACGCCCGGGCCGCCGCGGGGACTCCGACCCTGAGGCTCCGGAGCAACGCCGCGGCAGTAAGGCATGATTCACGGTCGTGTTCGCCGTCTACGCCAGCAAGATCGATCCTGAGGATCCGCTCGCCGGCCTGAGCTCGGACGAGCGTCCCGAGCCCGAGGCGCCGGAGGGCTGGGCTACGGTCACGGTCAAGGCGGCGTCGCTCAACCACCACGATCTGTGGTCATTGCGCGGCGTCGGCCTGAGCGAGGATCGCCTGCCGATGATTCTCGGCTGCGACGCCGCCGGCGTCGACGAGGATGGCAATGAGGTCGTAGTTCACGCCGTGATCAGCGACGAGTCGTGGCGTGGCGATGAGACGCTCGATCCACGCCGGTCACTGCTCTCAGAGCGACATCAGGGGACGTTCGCCGAACGGGTCGCCGTACCGCGGCGGAACCTCGTGCCGAAGGCCGCCGAGCTCAGCTTCGAACAGGCGGCATGCCTGCCGACCTCCTGGCTGACCGCTTACCGGATGCTGTTCACCCGAGGGCGCGTGGTGCCGGGCCAGACGATCCTCATCCAGGGTGCGAGCGGCGGCGTCGCCACCGCGCTGACCGTGCTGGCGAGCGCGGCCGGCATCCGCGTCTGGGTGACGAGCCGCTCGGAGAAGAAGCGCGCCGAGGCGTTGCGCCTCGGCGCCGAGCAGTGCTTCGAGTCCGGCACCCGCCTTCCCGAGCGAGTCGATGCCGTGATGGAGACCGTCGGCGAGGCGACCTGGAAGCACACGATCCGCTCGCTGAAGCCCGGCGGGACCGTGGTCGTCTCGGGGGCGACGTCTGGTGACGCGCCGCCGGCCGAGCTGACCCGCGTGTTCTTCCTCCAGCTATCGGTGGTCGGCTCGACGATGGGGACGCGTGACGAACTCGAGCGTCTGATCAGCTTCTGCCTGGAGAAGGAGATCCGGCCCGAGATTCACGCGACGATGCCGCTGAAGGAGGCCGAGTCCGGCTTTGCGGCGCTGCTGGCCGGCGAGCAGGTCGGCAAGATCGTCTTCACGTTGTGAGCACCCCCGAGGCTGCTGAGCCGCGGGATACCGGAACCAGCTTCGACCCCCACATGCGCGAGCCCGACGGCGCCGGGCCGCCGCCGCTGTACTTCTGCGTCCACGACGGCGCGATCCTCGTCGACACGCACGACCCCGGCGGCCGCTTCCCGGCCGACCCTCCCCCGGGGGGGCACCGGCATGTGCTCGGCTCCCTGGGCGAGCAGACGTGCATCGCGATCGACGTCGAGGATCAGGCCGAGCGCGCGCCGCTGGAATGGGTTGGACTGCGCCAGCTCTACGGCGTGGTGCCCGAGCCGATCTGGCGGATCGCCGGGATGGCCACCCAGATCGTCTACTGGGACCGGACGAATCGCTTCTGCGGACGGTGCGGCTGGGAGACGATCCCCCAGCCTCACGAGCGATCCCGCCGCTGCCCGAACTGCGGTCTGACCGCCTTCCCGCGCCTCGCTCCGGCGGTGATCGTGCTCGTGACCCGAGGCGAGCACGACGAGCAGGCGCTCCTGGCCTGGAGCCGCCGATGGGAAGGGCCGGTCTACTCGACGCTCGCCGGCTTCGTCGAGCCGGGCGAGGACCTCGAGGACGCGGTCAGGCGGGAGGTCAAGGAGGAGACAGCGATCGAGGTCGACGAGATCACCTACTTCGGATCGCAGCCGTGGCCATTCCCGCACCAGCTGATGGTCGGATTTCGCGCCCGCTACGGCGGCGGCGAGATCCGGGTGCAGGAATCCGAGCTGGTCGAGGCCCGGTGGTTCACGGCGGCCGAGCTCGAGCAGGTCCAGGCCAGCCGCGGCAGGATGTCGATCTCGGCCTGGCTGATCGAAGGCTGGCTGGCCGAGCGACACGCCGGGCGCTAGCCGACCGCTATTCTGGGTGCTGGCAATTCTGCCCGGCCGGCAGTGCGGCTTCGTCACGCCAAGCCGCATGTTCACCATGACGACCAGGCGAATCGCAATCCACCTCCTCACCTGTGCTGCCTGTATGTGGGCGGCCGCAAGCGCCCAGGCGTCGGTTCCGTCGTCGTTCATCGGCGTATCGCTCGAGTACTCGGGCATCGCCCCGTACTACGACGTGAACCCGGGCCGCTTCGAGCAGCTGATCCGTGGTCTCTCGCCCAACCCGGTGATCCGGATCGGCGGCGACTCCTCGGGCGTAACCGATGCGGACATGCTGACCCCTGATTGGCTGGCGATGGTGCAGGACACGTCTGATGCCACGAACGCAAGTCTGATCATGGACCTGAACCTCAGGCATCCCGAGCTGATTCAGGATGAGGCGTCCAAGCTCGCGAACGGCCTGACCCGGATCGTGGCGCTGGAGATCGGGAACGAGCCCGAGCGCCTCTCGCGTTCCGGCGCCCGGCCGCCGGGCTACAGCCCGGACGATTACGTCGCCGAGGCGCGCAGCGTGGTTGGGGGCTTGCCCCCGATTCCGCTCGCCGGCCCGGCGACGGGTGCCGTCGCCTGGCTACCCGCCGCGATCGGCAGCGGCATGTTCAGCACCGTCACGCTGCACCGATACCCCCTGTCCAACTGCACTGATCCGCCACCGTCGATCCCGGCATTGCTGGCAAGTGACCGCCTGAACATAGATCGCGCCGCGCCTTACGTGAGGCTGGCCCACGCCGCCAACCAGACGTTCCGCATCGATGAGCTCAACACCGTCTCGTGCCAGGGCCTTGAGGGTGTCTCGGACACGCAGGCGTCTGCGCTGTGGGCGATCGACAGCCTGTTCGAGGCCGCGCGCATCGGCGCGGACGGGGTCAACTTCCACATGTGGCCGGGTGCGGTGCCAAACCAGTTGTGGACCACCAACCTGACGCCGCGCCCGATCTACGGCGGCATCCTGATGTTCCACAAAGCCGCACCGGCCGGCTCGAACGTGACCCCGCTGCACAGCACGCCGACGGTCAAACAGTGGGGCACCTCGGGCCACGTGATGCTGCTCAACGAGGGAACCAGCACTCAGAAGGTGTTCGTCCGCGCACCTTTCGCGCCCAGTGCCGCGGTCACGCGCCTGTTGGCCGCCAGCATCGACGCGACCACGAATCAGATCGTCAGCTTGCCTCGGATCCCCTCCAACGGCGCGGGCTTCACGATCGTGCTGCCAGCGGCGAGCGCGACGCTGCTCTCCTTCGCAGCGCCACGGGTCACACCGCCCTTCGGCTAGCAGCTAGCGCGCCATCGCGTGGCGAACCCAGGCGATGAACACGGCCTGGAACGGAAGCCGCGCCCATAGCGCCGACTGGCCACCGGGTACCTGCTGGTACTCGTCGGGATGAATGGCCATGTGGACGTTGGCCGGGAAGACTCCGATCAGCGTCGCGATCAGCCACCACCCGGCGAGACGGCGCCGCGCCGGGAACATCAGTCCCAGTCCACCGGCGATCTCGGCAGCACCGCTCGTGTAGACCATCGCGTCCGGCGCCGGCACGTAGGGAGGCATCATCTTCTTGTAGGTCTTCGGAATCACGAAGTGCATGATTCCCGCGAGCACGAAGAACGGGCCGGCGAGTCGTCCGAGCGAGGGCATCGGGCGAGGACGCTACCGGTTCAGGTTGCGCCGCGATCGCCCCCGGCGATCGACCGCCGCTGCACTTCCCCGATCGCGATCGAGGCGTGCAGCTCGCCGGACTGATCCACGATCCAGCGCCACGGCCCGTTGCTGAGCACGACCCTCTCGCCCGCCTGCGAGGGAGTCCGGTACTCGATCTCGACATCGATCCCGTCGGGATCCTCGCCCAGCACCAGCTCCTGCTCGAGCGGCTGCCAGTAAGCCGCGTTGTTGACGTGACCGGCGATGTCGAGCTCGGTGGAGCGGAAGATCCACGGCGCGCGGTCGGCGTCGGGAGCCGGTGCCGGATGACGAAGCCTGGCGCTCACCCGCCGCTCGGGCGCAGCGCCGCCGTAGATCGCGATCTCCTCCTCGCTAAGCCGGGTCGGGCGCCAATCGACCGAATCGAGATGGACCCACAGCGAAACCGCCTCGACATCGGCCACTGGGCTTCCGGAGCGCACGACATCGGTGCGCCGCTCGGCCCACATCCGCCCGAGTCCGCTGCAGAACGTCGTCATTTCGAAGCGCTCGCCGAACTGCGGGAAGCGCCGCACATGGATCCGCGTGCGGCGTACGACCCAGACCGCCCTCTGGGCGAGCCCGGCATCCTCGACGTCGGCGTAGGCGATGTCCTGGAGCCAGCGCGCGAGCGAGTCGAGCCGCGTACGGCCGGACGGGGCGCAGTCGGCGAAGCCCGGCCGAACCTCGGTCGTGAACCGGCGCACGTTCCTCGTGGGCGCGACCAGCTCCGAGAACCCTGCGTGCGCTTCCATCGTCGGGACGCTATGAGGTGGCTGCGCCCGCGGCCGCCTCGCGTATCGCGCGCCACACGCGCTCGCCGGTCGCGGGCATGTCGATCCGGCGGATCCCGAGCGGCGCGACGGCGTCGAGCACGGCGGCGTGGACCGCCGGGGTCGCGCCGATCGTCCCGGACTCGCCGATCCCCTTCGCCCCGAGCTCGTTGATCGGCGTCGGCGTCTCCATCGAGACGGTCTCGAAGAATGGAAGCTCGGTCGCGCCGGGGAAACCGTATGTGACCAGGTTCGAGTTCTGCGGGTTTCCGTCCTCGTCGTAGACGAACTCCTCGTGCAGCGCCTGCGCGATTCCCGTCGCGATCCCGCCGTGGACCTGGCCCTCGGCCACCAGCGGATTGATGATCCGGCCGGCGTCGTCGACGGTGACGATCCGCTGGAGCAGGACCGCTCCGGTCTCGGCGTCGACCTCGACCACAGCGAGATGAGCCCCGAACGGAAACGTCGGCTGGGCGGGTTCGAAGTCGACCGCCAGGCTCAGCTCCGACAGCCGGCCGGAGGCGTCGAGCCGCCCGGCGAGCTCGCTCCAGCTCAGCGCCGGCTCGGGTGCACCGGCGACGTGGAAGCGACCCGCGCCGAAATCGAGCACGAGATCATCGGGGTTGGCCTCGAGCTCTTCGGCGACGAGCTGCTTGGCTCGATCCACCACCTCGGTCGAGGCCTTGGCGGCGGCCGCGCCGCCGATCTGGGTCGACTTCGAGCCATAGGTACCCGAGCCGCGCGCGACCGAGTCGGTGTCGCCCTTGAGAACCGTGACTCGCTCCGCCGCCATCCCCAGACGCTCGCCGACGATCTGGGCGAACGTTGTCTCGTGGCCCTGTCCGTGCGAGAGCGAGCCGGTCTTGAGAATCGCGTCGCCGGCGTCGGTGATCTCGACCGACGCGAACTCGGATTCGGTGAGCCCGTTGGTCACCTCGACATAGGTGCTCATCCCGATCCCCAGCAGCTTCGTGCCCCCGGCCTCACGCTGCTTGGCCTGTTCGGCTCTGAGCTGGTCGTAGCCGGCGGCCTCGAGTACGCGGTCGAGCGCGCCGGCGTAGTCGCCGCAGTCATACGGCGCTCCGGATGCGGTCGTGTACGGGAAGGCGTCGGCGGGGATGAAGTTGCGTCGCCGCATCTCGGCCGGATCGATCGACAGCTCGGCAGCGAACAGGTCAATCGCGCGCTCGATCATCTGCGTCGCCTCGGGCCTGCCGGCGCCGCGCAGCGGCCCGGTCGGTGTCGTGTTGGTCAGCACCGCGTCGAGCTCGACCTCGATCTTGGGGATTTGGTAGACGCCGCTGGACATCAGCGAGGTCAGGGTGGGGAGAATCGCGCCCAGGCCCGGGTAGGCGCCCGCTTCCTGGAGGATCTTCAGCCGCAACGCCTTGAGCGTGCCGTCCCGGTCGCCACCGAGCTCGAACGCGGCGGCTTGGGCCCTGCCGTGCGGCATCGAGACGAGGTTCTCGCTGCGCGTCTCGGTCCAGCGCACCGGCCGGCCGATCTTGATCGCGACTGACGCCAGCAGCACGTCCTCGACCGAGAGCATCTTCCCGCCGAAGCCACCACCGACGTCCGGCGCCACGACCCGGATCCTGTCGGGGTCGAGCCCGAGCGCACCAGCCGCCGCTCCTCGATCCTGGTGCGGCGTCTGCGTGGAGAGCCACAGCGTCAGGCGTCCGTCGTCCTCCATCCGGGCGGCGCTCGAGCGCGGCTCG
>DATCNP010000136.1:0-17315 GCA_036565205.1 Solirubrobacteraceae bacterium
TGGTTTCGGGGTCCGCGGCACGCGCCCGGGCAGCCAAGGCCGGGAAGCCCGCGAAGGGCGGCAAGCCGGCCCCGAGCGGCAAGACGCGCCCCTGATTCTGCTCAGACCCGATGGCGCGGGCGGAGCGCCTGCACGTCCGGCCACGGCCGCGTGTTGGCGACGTCGGCGGCCGTGAGCCAGGCCCGCCTCGCGGTGGCGATTCCGTAGCGAGCGACCGCGAAGCCGGCCACGCGATGAGCGTCGCAGTCGATCACGATCGGAACCCCGGCTGCGGCCGCTGCCCGCGCATGATGCTCGTTCATGTCACGGCGATCGGGCGCTGCGTTGATCTCGAGCATCGTTCCGCTCGTCACGGCGGCCTCGATCACGCGCTCGAAATCGAACGCGTACGGCGGCCGCTGCTCGATCTTGCGTCCCGACAGATGGCCGATCGCATCCACCAGTGGGTGCGAGACCGCCCGCACGATTCGCTCGGTCATCGCCTTGGAGTCCATGTTGAACGAGGAGTGGACCGAGGCCACGACCCAGTCGAGCTCGCTCAGCAGCTCGTCGTCGTAGTCGAGCTGTCCGTCGGCAAGGATGTTGACCTCCGAGCCCGCAAGCAGTTGCAGGCCCTCGACCGAGGTTGACCGGATCGCCTCGATCTGCGTTCGGAGCCGGTCGGGTGAGACCTCGTCGCCGAAGCCGAAGCTGGCGGAGTGGTCGGTGATCGCGAGGTACTCGTAGCCCGCCTCGACCGCCGCCAGGGCCATCTCCTCGATCGATGCGGTGCCATCCGAAGCCGTGGTGTGACAGTGCAGATCGCCTCGCAGGTCCTGGAGCTCGATCAGCGCCGGCAGCGTCCCCGATGCCGCGGCCGTCAGCTCGCCACGGTTCTCTCTCAGCTCCGGCTCGATGTACTGCATGCCGAGCAGCTGGTACACGGCCTCCTCGGTCTCGCAGCGGTGTGTCTCCCCGCTGGCGTCGTCGAGCACGCCGTACTCAGAGACGTGCAGCCCCTTGCGCACCGCCGCGTCGCGCAGCGCCATGTTGTGCTCCCTCGAGCCCGTGAAGTGCTGCATCAGATTGCCGAACTGGTCGGGCTCGACGATCCTGAGGTCGACCTTGAGTCCGGTGTGCGTACGGAGCCGGACCCCGGCCTCGCCCGGGTTCTGGGCCGCCTCGACGAGCTCGAGCTCGGCCGCCGCTCGCGCCAGCGTCCCCGGATCGCTCGCGGTCGCGATCACATCCAGGTCCTTGACGCTGTCCGTCATCCGCCGCGCTGAGCCCGCGAGCTCGACCCGGTCGGATGCCGGATGCGCCCGCAAGGCGCTCACGAGCTGCTCTCCGACGGCGAGCGCCCGGTTGAGCACGACGCGCCCGCCGACCCCGTTCTCGCCATCCGCCCGCGCCGCCTCGAGCACCGCGAGCGACGCCAGGATGCTCTCCTCGGCCTTGGGCCCGAAGCCCTTGAGGGCGCGAATCCGCTGGCCCTCGGCGGCCTCGCGCAGCGACTCCACCGAGTCGACCGACAGCTCCTCGAACAGCCGCCGCGCCCGCTTGGGGCCGAGGCCGGGCAGGCGCGTGATCTCGAGCAGCCCGGGGGGGAACTTGGCTCGCAGCTTGAGCGCGGCGGGGATTGCCCCGTCGTCGGCCAGCGCGATTACCTTCTCCTGGATCGTCCGCCCGACTCCGGGCAGCTCGGTCGCCCGCCCCTGCCGGGCGAGCGCGGTCACCGAGACCGGCGCCTCGCGTATGGCCTTGGCCGCGTTGCGGTAGGCGACGATGCGGTGGATGATGGCGCCGTCGAGCTCGTACAGGTCACCGAGCTCGTCGAGCGCGAGCGCGATCTCTGTGTTCGTCGGTTCGGCCACCTCTAATCCTCCAGCTTAGGCGTCGGGCGCTGGCTTGTACTGAACCATGTTCCGGTGTATCGTGGGCAACGTAGAGGCTGGGGGTCATGTCCAAATACAAAAGGACTGATGAGGAGTAGTGCCTTGACATTGGCCGGCGTGTCGCGCCTCGCACGCTATACTTTCTGAAGTACCAACAAAGGAGAAAGCCAAATGTCAGGCGCGGTCACCGACGTAACCGATAACAATTTTCAGTCCGAGGTCATCGAGTCCGAGACTCCGGTGCTCGTGGACTTCTGGGCGCCTTGGTGCGGGCCGTGCCGCCGGGTTTCGCCAGTCGTCGAGGAGATCGCATCCGAGCGCGGCGACGCGCTCAAGGTGGTCAAGATGAACATCGACGAGAACCAGGAGACGGCGGTCAAGTTCAACGTCATGTCGATCCCGACGCTGATGCTGTTCCGCCACGGCGAGGTCAAGCAGACCGTGATCGGGGCCTACCCGAAGCGGAAGATCGAAGAGCAGATCGAGCCCGCTCTGGCCTAAGCCAGCGCCACCCCGACCTTCAGCTCCCGCCCGTCGATCATCACGGGCGGGACCCCGTCCAACGATTCGTAGCTGACCTGCGTAGCGAGCGTCTCGCCCGCGACGTAGGTTTCGTGCGCCCGGGCCGCGCCAACGAGATCCTCGTCTCCGTCGAGCGTCAGCACGATCCGGTCCGAGACGTCGAGGCCGGCTTCGCGCCGGGCGGCCTGAATCGCGTGGACGATCTCCCGCGCCCAGCCCTCGATCCGGAGCTCGTCATCGACCCGTAGGTCGAGCGCCACAGCGTGCGAGCCCTCGCGCTCGACCTGGTAGCCCTCGAGTGGCTTCATCGAGAACAGCAGGTCCTCGGCTCCGAGCTCGTGATCGGCACCCCCGACCGAGATTGCCACCGACTGGCCGTTGCGTAGCGCGGCCGCCGCATGGGCCGCGTCCAGACCGCTCACGGCTGCGGCCACCAGCGGCATCTGCTTGCCAAAGCGCGGGCCGAGGGTCCGGTAGTTCGGCTTGATCTCCACTTCGCCGAGCTCGTCGGCCTCGGAGACGAAACGCAATTCCTTGACGTTCAGCTCCTCGCGGACGATCTCGGCCATCTGCTTGATCGACTCGCGCTCGCGACCGGTGGCGACGACCACAGCCGCGCGCAGCGGCTGGCGGATCTTCAGCTTCGACTGCCCGCGCGCGGCAAGCCCGAGCCGGACCGTCTCGCGGGCCACGGCCATCGCCTGCTCGAGCGCGCGCTCGCGCGCGCGGTCTCCCGGGACCGGGAAGTCACATAGGTGCACGCTCGGCTCGGAGCCGTCGAGGTTGTCGTAGATCTCATCGGCGATGAACGGGCAGAACGGGGCGAGCAGCTTGGCCACGGTGACCAGGCATTCGCGCAGCGTCGCGAACGCCGTCGGGTCGCCGTCCCAGAAGCGCCGGCGTGAGCGCCGGACGTACCAGTTGGAGAGCTCGTCGACGAGCGCCTGGATCGCGCGACCGGCGCCCGTGGCGTCGAAGTCGTCGAGTCGCTCCCGGACCATGTGCACGGTGGCCTGGAGCCGGGAGAGGGCCCAGCGGTCCAGATCGGTGGGCTCACGCTGCTCCGGGCTTCGCGGCACCTGGTTGGCGTTCGCATACATGACGTAGAACCCGTACGTGTTCCACAGCTGGAGCAGGAACTGCCGGACCGGCTCGCCGATCGCCTCGAGCGAGAAGCGGTAGCCGTCCCAGGGCAGCTTCGAGGTGAAGAGGTACCACCGCATCGCGTCGGCGCCGTAGCGGTCGATCACCTCCCACGGCTCGACCGTGTTGCCGAGCGACTTCGACATCTTGCGACCCTGCTCGTCGAGGATCAGACCGAGGCAGACGACGTTGCGGTACGGGGCGCGGTCGAACAGCAGCGTCGAGATCGCGAGCAGGGAGTAGAACCAGCCCCGGGTCTGGTCGAGCGCCTCGCAGACGAAGTCGGCCGGGAAGCGCTCCTCGAAGTGCTCGGTGTGCTCGCGCGGGGCGTGAAACTGGGCGAACGGCATCGACCCCGAGTCAAACCAGACGTCGATCACCTCGGGAACGCGCCTCGCCTCCGAGCCGCACTCGGCGCAGGCGAACGTGACCTCGTCGACGAACGGCCGGTGGGGATCCTCGAGCGTGGCGCCCGACAGCTCGCGCAGCTCGGCGAATGAGCCGATCACCTTGACGTGGTCCTGGCCGCAGCGCCACACCGGCAGCGGCGTGCCCCAGTAGCGCTCGCGCGAGAGCGCCCAGTCGACGTTGCCCTCGAGCCAGTTGCCGAAGCGGCCGTGCTTGACGTGCCCGGGGTACCAGTTGACGGTCTCGTTCGCGGCCAGCAGGCCGTCCTTGACCTGACTCGTGGCGATGTACCAGGACGGCTTGGCGTAGTACAGCAGCGGCGTCCCGCAGCGCCAGCAATGCGGGTAGGAGTGCTCGTACTCCTCGGCGCGCAGCAGCCTGCCGCGCGAGCGCAGGTCCTCGATCAGGTCGGGATCGGCATCTTTCACCCAGCGGCCGGCGTATTCGCCGATCCGCTCGTCGTATGTGCCGTCGGCCCGGACCGGGTTGACCACGGTCAGCCCCTGCTGCTCGCCGAGCCGGAAGTCTTCCTCGCCGAAGGCGATCGCCGTGTGCACCAGGCCGGTTCCGTCGGTGGCAGTCACGAAGTCGGCGGGGAGGACGGTGTGGCCTTTGGGCCCGTAGGCCTTGCCGGGGATGTAGGGAAACGGCGGCTCGTAACGTGCGCCCACCAGCTCGGCGCCGGGAAAGCGATCGAGCACCTCGGCGCCCTCGCCGAGCACGCGCTCGAGCCGCGCCTCGGCGATGATCTGGACCGGACCACCGTCGCTGCGCGCACGGACGTAGGTGAGCTCCGGATCGATCGCGACTGCGGCGTTGGAGACCAGCGTCCACGGCGTCGTCGTCCAGACGAGCAGCTCGTCCTCGGTTTTCGCCACGCCGTGCGCTTCGACGATCGGCAACCGCACGTAGACCGACGGATCGATCACGTCCTGGTAGACGCCCGGCTGGCCGAGCTCGTGGCTCGAGAGCGCGGTCCCGCAGCGCGGGCAGTAGGGGACGACCTTGAGCCTCTCGTACAGCAATCCCTTGTCGTGGATCATTCGCAGCGCCCACCACACCGACTCGATGTAGTCGGAGTCGAGCGTCCTGTAGGCATCGCCGAGATCGACCCAGAACCCGATCCGCTCGGTCAGCCGGTTCCAGTCCTCGACGTGACTCAGCACCTTGCGGCGGCAGATCGTGTTGAACTCCGCGATCCCGTAGCGCTCGATGTCCTCCTTGGACTTCATCCCGAGCTCGGCTTCCACGGCGAGTTCGACCGGCAATCCGTGGCAGTCCCAGCCGGCCTTGCGCTCGACGTAGTAGCCGCACATCGTGCGGTAACGGGGAAAGATGTCCTTGAACACGCGCGAGAGCACGTGGTGGGTGGCTGGCGGCCCGTTCGCCGTGGGCGGTCCCTCGTAGAAGCCCCACGGCTCAGCGCCCTGACGGCGCCGGACCGATTCCGCGAACACGTCCCGCTCGCGCCAGCGCTCGAGCGTGAGCTCCTCGAGCCTGGGGAACGAGACGTTCGAATCTACGGGACGGTGGGCAGCCGGCATGGGCGGAGGATTCTAGGATCCCCCGCCGGCTGGGCTCCGGTGGCTACGCCTCGGCCGGGGAGCTGCGCTCGCGGGGGGCTTCGGCCACCGCTGTCCGGCGAACGACCGAGACCGAGGCGTCGAGCTTGGCAAGCACGCGGTCGCGCGCGGCGACGGGGGTCTCGCCGAGGCGGAACACGGTGCTGGCCCCGGTGTCGGGTACGGCACCGCGGTAATCGAACACCGAGACCTCATGGACGACCGAGCGCACCGCGAACACGAGCCGCCCGATCGAATCGAGCGATACCCGGCGGCCGGTGAGGATCACGGCGGCCGGGTCCAGTGCGCGCAGTGCTCGCCCGAGACGCGTGAGCTCGATCGCCGGTGTCAGCGTCAGCGTCCGCAGCCCGGCGCGCCGGAGCAACACCTCGAGCGCCTGAGCGTGGACGGTGTCGAGATCGCATGGGGCGGAGGCGTCGAAGATCAGGACACCCTCGTTCCGCGACGCCGGTGGCGTCAGGCGCCGCTGGGCCGATAGCCATCCGGTGGCGTGCCGCCAGCCGAACTCGTACTCCGCGCTCTTGCGGTCGGCCTCGGCGCGGGTCTCGACCGCTGCCAGCAGCACTTCCTCGATCGTGCGCTCGACCGAGCGCAGCCCGAGGCTCTCCTCGAGCATCCGGTTGGCGGCCTCCTCGTCGAATGAGGCAAAAGCGCCCGCCAGTCGCGAATACGTGGGCGGACCCTGGCCGCGTTCGCGGGCGAGCGAGATCGCCGATGAGACGTTGTGCGTCTCGGCCAGCGTCAGGCGCAGGGACTCGATCTCCGTGAGGGAGTACTGCCGATGGCCGCCGGCGGAGCGGTGAGGGCTCGGGAACCCGTAGCGCCGCTCCCAGCTGCGCAGCGTGTTTGGGCTGATGCCCAGCATCACCGCGGCAGCGTTTGTGCGAATGCCGCTCATGTAGAGGATTTATCGCGGGAGTCTGCTCGTTGCACAAGGCCCGCAACCTCACCTGCAGTTTGGTCGGGCGCATGCGAGGGGAGGAGTCCGGCCGCCGACGTCGACTGATCCGACCCAAGCGACCAGCTCAGACCCTCATGTGCCCTGTCCTCGAGGCAGGCCCTACGCGCTTTGCGCGGGGCGCTCGGACTCGAGCGCGCTGGCCCTGCTCGGCAGCGCGACCGGGGCCGCCGTGCGCGGGCGCCGCTCGACCTCGATCAGCTCCGTGACTCGTCGCTGCGCTTCGCTCGCGCCCGAAGGAAGCACGTTTGTCGTGCCGGCGGTCCGCATCTTCACGCGCTGGCTCCCGCGGCGGTAGATCGCCACCGGCATCGCCCCGGCAGCGAGCCTGATTGCGTACACCCATCGCGCTACGGTGTCATCGTCGAGATGGCGGCCCGCCACGATCACGAGGTTCGGGCGATGCACGGCGACGGCGTCGCCAATTCCGGCTATCCCGCGCGCCGAAAGGGTCATCACATCGACGCCCGCACGCGTGAGGAAGAGCTCGAGTGCACGGATGTGAGCCGAGTCGGGATCGAGCTCGTCCCGGGATGCATCCCCGATCACCACCGAACCGGGGCGCATCGGCGGCGGCGCCAGGCGCACCGCCCGGCGCAGCCAGTCCGCTCCCCAGTGCGCGGCGAACGCCCAGGCGGCCGACTCGAGCGTGTGACGACGCGCGATCTCATCCAGCGTCGGCAGCAAGACCTCGTCGATCGAGCGTTCGACCGATCGCAGCGCAAGCGCCGCCTCGATCGCAGCGTCGGCCCGCTCACGCTCGTAGGCGACCAGAGCGCCGATCAGCGAGTTGGTGTCCGCCGCGAGTCCCTCGCGCGCGCGGGAAACTGCGGAGGAGATCGACAGTCCCTCCTGCAACGCGTCCCTCAGCGCGGCGACCTCGCCGTGGGTGAACAGCCGGTGCTTACCCGGCGAGCGCTGAGGCTGGGGGAAGCCGAATCGACGCTCCCAAGCGCGCAGCGTGTTCGGGCTGACGTTCAGCAACGCAGCCGCTTCGCTGGTTTTCATGTAGCGCATGCATCACACGGTGGTCTGAAGCGGTGCTATGTTGAGCCAGTCGGCGCAATATTGCACGGAAATGCAGCTAAAACCTATGCAAAGTTGTCCCTGCTTTTTGGCAAATCAATCGGACAAAGGGCCAGATAGGGAGTTTTGAGCCGACGCCCCAAGCGGAATTGGAAGGTCCCCTCAAAGGAGGATTTCGTGTACTTCCGGACTCGATAGCGGTTGACGTAGTCAGCAACATCAGCGTACCGTTGTGACATGGCTCGCTTCATGGACGATGGCCCGAGCACGGAAACGAAGAAGGCACGTCCAGCGACGGTTATCCTGGTAGTTGGACTGCTGGCGTGTGTTCTGCTCGCCGTGCTGCAGACGCCGATTGATCGGGCGGGTCACAACTCGCTGATCGTTGTTCTGGTTATCGCCGCCTTCGTGTCCGGCTTCATCGCCGTCGAGCTGGGCGGGGGGACCGGTGACATCTCGGCAACCTTCATCGTCGGCATGATTGCTGCCGCCTTGCTGGGGCCGGCGTCTGCGTGCGGGGTGGCCGTGATCGGCGAGGTGGCCGCCACGATCCGTACCAAGCCGCGGCGGTACGCGGTCGCCAGCAACCTGCTCGCGGCAATGGCCTCAGCGCTCGTCAGCGCAAACCTCATTCGTCTGCTCGCCTCGAACGGACCAAGTCAAACGTTCGGCTTCTATGTGACGGTCGCCGTGGCCGGCTCGGTCGGCCTGGTTATCAGCTTCGTCATCGCGGCCACGTACACCTATGTCCTCAATCAGCGGCTGGATCTCACCTTCGCCACGCTCCGCGCGCTCGCTCCCAGCCTGCTGCTGACGCTCGTACTCGCCGTGGCCGGCGTCGGCATCTATCTGAAGCTTGGGCTCGCCGGCATCGCCTTCGCCCTCACGGCCATTTTCGCGTTCTCGTACATGGCGCAGCTCGTCGAGCGGGCGCGGAGACGCTCTGAGCAGTACGTGTCCCTCTCGTGGGGGGTGCTGGCCGGCCTGATGCGGTCGATGGACATCCGCGACGGGCGGATCGCTCGGCATTCCGCCGCAGTCGCGCGGTTCGCCAGGGACATCGCGGCCCAGGTCGGGATGAGCGAGGCCGAGCAGGAGCTCGCCCACACCGCGGGGCTGCTCCACGACATCGGCCACTTCGCGCTGTCCGATCGGGTCGCCGAGCGCGGCCGCACGCTGACCGACGAGGACTGGGTGGCGATCCATCGCCATCCCGAGCTCGGTGCCGACATGCTCAAGGATCTCGGCATGTACGGGCCGGTGGCCGAGATCGTGCTCGCCCATCACGAGCGGATCGACGGGCGAGGCTATCCCAACGAGCTGACCGAGGATGAGATCCCTGAGATCGCGAAGATCATCTCGGTTGCCGAGGTCTACGACACGCTCACGGCGAGCGACACGTACCGCACGCGGATGAGCTCGTTCGAGGCGCTGACCGAGTTACGCCGGGTTTCCCGAAGCCAGCTCGACGGACGCTACGTCGAGGTGCTCGCCGGGCTCCTGACCGGCGTCGGCGTCGATTACCGGCACGCCGACACGGCCGACTTCGACACCGAGCTCGACATGGAGCGCCGGATCAACGAGGCCGGTGCCGGCCGCTAGATCGCTTGACGCTCTTCGTACGAGCTGCTGACGCCCTGCTGCTCCAACGAGCCGACGAACTGGCTGATCTGCTCGTGGCTGAAGCGGCGCTGGCCACCCGGGGTGCGGTAGGACTTGAGGTAGCCCATGTCGGACCACCGGCGGATCGTGCCGAGCGAAACGCCCAGCGCGTGTGCTGCCTGTGAGGTGGACAGTCCGAGCGGACTGCTCTTGATTTGGTCCATACCGTCAATTGCAGCGCTTTTTGGGCAGCGTTGACGAGGCTCGTACAGCTATTGCACAACTTTGAGCCGAAAGGTCACCGAGCAAACGCGCTCTGGACGCAATCTCGAGCCCCGGCGGCGTGTCCAGCCGGGGCGCATGCGTGAAGGTGCTTACCTCTGGCGAACTCGATCTTTGCACCTGAGGGCGATGAACGCAACGCTGCGGAGTGCGACGATCCAGCTGCATGCGTCTCCGGCTCTATCACCATCCCGACGGTGCCCGAGTCGCATATCGCGAGACCGGCACCGGGCCCGCGCTCGTGCTGTTGCACTCGCTCGGCCTCTCGCACCGGGAGTGGGAGCCGGTCGTCGCGCCGTTGTCGGCGAGGTTTCGTGTCGTGCTGCCCGACCTGCCGTTGCATGGCGACTCCGAGGATCGCCCCCGTCACCCGTACTCGGCTGAGTGGCTTGCCGAAGTGATCGCCGGCTTCTGCCGCGAGGCCGGCGGGCCGCGCGCAATCATCGCCGGTCACGACATCGGCTCAGAGCTCGCGCTGCTCGCGGTCAGCACGGCGAAGCTTCGCCCCTCCCGCATCGTCCTGATGCCGAGCCGGCTTCACCGCCGCGACGAGTTCGCGGCGCAGCGCGCGGCATGGCGCGTGGCCTGCCGCGCGGCGGCGCTGCCGGGGCTCGACCGAGTGCTGGCCCACGCGGCGAAGGTCGTGTTCCGTCCCGCCATCGGCGAGCGGCTGATGGCGATGCCCGACCCGGCGGCGCGCGATCTGATCCGTCACGCCTTCGCCGACGTCGGCGGAAACGGAAACCGCGCACGCTCGTGGGCCAAGTTCGCTCGGCGCTGGCCGACCGCGGGCGCGCGCGAGCTGCTCGACGCGTACCCGGCGATGGCGATGCCGGTTCTGCTGCTGTGGACCGAGGCGGACCGGGCCCATCCCCTTCAGGCCGCGCGCGAAGCCCTCGACCTGCTCCCCAATGCCCAGCTGCGCATGCTTCCCGACACCGGCTTTCTGATGGCCTACGACGATCCGGTCGGTGTCGCGCGCGAGCTGATCGCCTTCTGTGGCTAGCGCTGACGGAGTAGCTTTCAAGGGGATGACGTCAACCTCGAAAGGACGCCTATGAGCGTGCAGGAGAACGAGCAGCTCTGGGGTGGTGAGACGACCAAGGCTGTCGCGAACTTCCCCATCTCGGGCCAGACCGTGCCGGTGCCCGTGCTCCGCTGGTTGGGACGCATCAAGGGAGCGGCCGCGCGCGTGAACGCTGAGCTCGGGCTACTCGACGCCGACGCCGCGGAGCGCGTCTCGGCCGCGGCGGATCGAGTTGCCGACGGCGAGTACGACGAGCAGTTCCCGATCGACGTCTTCCCCTCGGCCGTGCATCTCGCCGCGCTCGACGAAGCGACCAACGACCTGCTGCCGGCGCTCGAGCAGCTCGAGGCGTCCCTTCAGCGCAAGGCGAGCGAGTTCAAGGACGTGGTCA
Organism: Solirubrobacteraceae bacterium; assembly: GCA_036565205.1. Taxonomy (GTDB): domain Bacteria; phylum Actinomycetota; class Thermoleophilia; order Solirubrobacterales; family Solirubrobacteraceae; genus Palsa-465. Next base: position 10,817 of record DATCNP010000136.1, read on the forward strand.
AATCGGGACGCACGCATCTGATGGATGCGGTCCCGGTAACGCTCGGTCAAGAGTTCTCGGGTTACGCCGCACAGGTGCGGCTCGGGGCGAGGCGGATCTCCAACGCGCTGCCGCAGGTCGCGCAGATACCGCTCGGCGGCACCGCCACCGGCACCGGCCTGAACACCCACAAGGAGTTCGCCGACCGCGTCCGCGCCCGCCTCACCGAGGCGAGCGGACTCGAGATCCGAGCACCTGAGGATCCGTTCGAGGCGCAGGGTAACCGCGACGCGCTGGTCGAGCTCTCCGGGGCTCTGAAGGTGCTGGCGGTCTCGCTGACGAAGATCGCCAACGACCTGGCCCTGATGGGCTCGGGTCCACGCGCTGGGCTCGGCGAGATCCTGCTTCCCGAGCTTCAGAAGGGCTCCTCGATCATGCCCGGGAAAGTCAATCCGGTGATCCCCGAGGTGGTGCTGCAGGTGGCTGCCCAGGTGATCGGAAACGACACTGCCATCACCATCGCCGGTTCACAGGGCAATTTCGAGCTGAACGTCCGGGTGCCGCTGATCGCCCGCAACCTGCTCGAGTCGATCAGGCTGCTTGCCGCGACCGCCCGGGTCTTCTCGGAGAAGTGCGTCGATGGAATCGCGGCCAACGAGGAGGGCGCCCGGCACTCGGCGGAGGCGACGCTCGCGGCGGCGACGGCGCTCAATCCGCACATCGGCTATGACAAGGCGGCTGAGATCGTCAAGGAGGCGGCGACCAGCGGCCGGATGCTCCGCGAGGTTGCGTACGATAAGGGAGTCGACGAGGAGACATACAACCGGGCGATGGACCTGCGCAAGATGGCGCGGGGCAACCTCTAGAAGAGAAAGGGACCACCATGGATACCTACGTAATCCTTCGCCGCAGCGGCTGGAGCTCGCCGGCGGAATTGCAGGCGGCGGCTGAACGCTCGACGCAGGTCGGGAACGAGGAGATGTCGGACGACATCCGCTGGATTCGCAGCTACGTCCTCGAGGAGGACGGGGGATCCGTGGGGACGGTGTGCATCTACCAGGCCAGCAGCCCGGAGGCGATTCGCGAACACGCCTCACGCGCCGACCTCCCGGTGGACGAGATCATCCGGGTTGCCGACACGGTTCTCGTCCGCCCTGACCCGGAGCCGGCCTCGGCCTGAGCGCGGACGCTGTAGCCCGCTCTCCACCGGAGAGCGGCTAGGTCGCGACCGTCTCGTCGCCGAGCCCGACGGGTCCCTCGGCGACGTCGATCGAGTAGTCGATCGGGACGACGATCACCGACGGCGTCCGCAGGCCGAGCGCGTTGCGCAGCCGCTGCGAGAAGTCATCGGGTCGCGTGCAGCGCCAGGCCGGGATCCCGAAGGACTCGGCCAGCTTGACGAAGTCCGGGTTGGTGAAGTCGACGCCGAAGTGACGGCCGAACTTCTTGTCCTGCTTCCAGACGATCGACCCGTACTGGCCGTTTTCCCAGATCACGTTCACGACCGCGGTACCTAGCCGCATCGCGGTCTCGAGCTCTTGGCAGTTCATCAGGAAGCCGCCGTCGCCACTGACCGTGACCACGTTGCGCTGCGGATAGACGAGCTTGGCGGCGATCGCGGTCGGGAGCGCGAAGCCCATACCCGCCAGTCCGTTGGCGATCAGCACCGTGCCCGGCTCGTGAGCCGGGAACATCCGGCCGATCCAGAGCTTGTGTAGGCCGACGTCGGAGACGAGCAGGTCGTCTCTTCCGAGCGCCTGGCGGATGTCCCAGAGGACGCGAGGCGGGCGCATCGGAAAGTGCGAGTCCTCGCGGGCATCCTCGAGCGCGCCGAGCACGCGGCTGTGAAGTGGGCTCGGCTCCATCTCGGCCACGGGCTCGCGGCGGCAGCCCTCGGTCAGCCTTGCCAGCACGTGCGCGATGTCGCCAAGCAGCTCGACCTCGGGGACGAAGAACTCGTCGATCTCGGCCGCAACCGTGTCGATCACGACAATTCGCTTGTTCGCACCCGGATTCCAGTACTTGGGGGAGTGCTCAACGAGGTCGTAGCCGATCGCGATCACCAGATCAGCGTCGTCGAAGCCGGCCATCTCGTAGTCGCGGGCCTGAAGGCCGACGGTCCCGAGGGCATGCGGGTCCTCGGAGTCGAGCAGTCCCTTGGCCATGAATGTCTCGGCCACTGGTATGCCGGTCGCGCGAACGAACGTCCGCAGGGCGGCGCTTGCATGGGTGCGAATCGCTCCATTGCCGGCGAGGATGATCGGATTCTCGGCCCCGGCGATGATCTCCGTCGCCCGCGCGAGCTCGCGTAGGCCGGGCTCGGGCTGGACCGGAGCGTGGGCCGGGAGCGGGGAGGCATCGAGCGAGCGCCCCATCACGTCCTCGGGCAGCTCGAGGTGGGTCGAGCCAGGCTTCTCGGACTCAGCGACGGCGAACGCCTTGCGCACCACCTCGGGCACGATCTCCGGGCTCGAGACGCGCGCGCTCCACTTCACGACCGGCCTGAGGATGCCGATCAGGTCGATGTACTGATGTGACTCCTTGTGCATCCGCTCGAGGTCTGACTGGCCCGTCAGCGCGACCAGCGGAGACCGATCGAGATAGGCGTCGGCGACCGCCGTGACCAGATTCGTCGCTCCGGGACCGAGCGTGCCCAGGCAAACCCCCGCCCGTCCGGTCAGCCGACCGTACGCGTCGGCCATGTACGCACCGCCCTGTTCGTGCCGCACGGGAATGAACTGGATCGAAGAATCGGCCAGAGATTCGTTCAAATCCAGGGTTTCCTCGCCCGGAATGCCGAAGACATACCTGACTCCTTCGGCCTCGAGGCACTCGACGAAGACGTCCGATGCTCTGCGCTCTGCCATGCCCGCACCCTACCCAAACATCGCCCTACAACGACGCCGTCCGCTGCGGCGCCTCGCGCCGGCCCTCGGCGCCCTGCTCGCGGTCGCGCTCTCGGTCCCCGCATCCGCCGGTGCCGCGAGCACTTTCTACATCCGCGGGGGCGGGGACGGTCACGGAATCGGCCTGAGTCAGTACGGGGCGTACGGTTATGCGCTGCACGGCAAGGACTACCGGTTCATCCTCGGCCATTACTACCAGGGGACCGAGCTGGGGTCGACCGATCCGAGCCGGCGCGTCCGCGTGCTCCTCGCCACTGGGGCTGCCTCGTTCAGCCAGGCGACGCGCGCCGGCAACACCAGGCTCGACCCGGGCACGACCTACGAAGTTCAGGCTTCGGGAAGCTCGCTCACGATCAAAACCACAGCCGGCAGGACCGTCGGCCGTTTTCCCGCTCCGCTGACCGTCAGCGGTCCCGGCCCGCTCGTGGATCCCGCGTTGGGCTCCTACCGCGGGTCATTCGTCTTCCGTCCCGATGGCGCCGGCGGCGTCGAGACCGTCGACATGCTCGGGTTGGATGACTACGTGCGCGGCGTGATCTCGGCCGAGATGCCGTCGAGCTGGTCAGCCGAGGCCCTCAAGGCCCAGGCCGTCGCGGCGCGCACGTACGCGATTACGACCTCGGTCGGAGGCGCCGGCTTCGACCTGTATTCCGACACCCGCTCGCAGATGTACACCGGCGTCAGCGCCGAGACCGCCTCGACCGACGCCGCGGTGGCGGCGACCAGAGGTCAGGTCGTCACGTTCAACGGGGCGCCCGCGGTCACGTACTTCTTCTCCAGTTCGGGCGGACACACCGAGAACATCCAGGATGTGTGGCCGGGCTCGACTCCGGAGCCGTGGCTGGTCGGTGTCTCGGACCCCTACGACGGCGCTGGCGGCGATCCGTATCACCAGTGGACGTACCAGCTGAGCCTGCCGGAGGCGACGGCCAAGCTGTCGGGACTCGTGAAGGGCATGCTGCGCGGCATCCAGGTGACCAGTCACGGCTCCTCGCCGAGGATCCTGACCGCCGCAGTCGTCGGGAGCGCAGCTCGCACGAGCGTCTCGGGAGCCAGCCTTCAGAGCATCTTTGGACTGCCGACCACGTATGCGTCGTTCACCACGATCTCGACCGTAGCCGGACGGCCGTCACAGCTCCCCACGCTTGGGGGGACGGTGTTCCCCGCTCCGCGCAATCGGAGCGTCGCTGTTCAATCGCAGACCCGCCGGGGATGGCGCACGGTCGAGCAGGCCCCCGTCGTCGCCGGTGGGAGCTACTCCGTTCGCCTGCTCACTCCCGGCCGCTACCGCGTTCTCTACAACGGCCTCGCCGGCCCGGCATTGAACGTCGACTTCGCGACGCTGAGCTCTCGCCCGGCGCGCGCGCCCCGCCTCTCCACACTGAGCGCCCGCTTCCCGGCGCCAATCGCCCGCTGAGCACTACGCTGGGCGGATGCCCGGTCCGCTGCTGGCGATCGACGGTCCGTTCGTCCTCTACCGCTCGTTCTTCGCGCTCCCCGATTCGATCAAGGGCGTCGATGGGCACCCGGTCGGGGGGCTCCTGGGCGCGACAAATCTGATCCTGCGGATCGTCGCCGACCGAGCCCCGCGCGCAGTCGTGATCTGCTTCGGCGCAGAGGCGGCGAAGTACCGCGTCGACCTGTATCCGGGTTACCACGCCGCGCGGCCGCCGGTCCCCGACCCACTCGCGTGGCAGTTCGAGCAGGCTCCGGCGCTGTTCGAGGCGTTCGGATGGAGCTGCGCGTCCTCCCCCGAGCTCGAGGCCGATGATCTGCTCGGCTCGCTCGCCGCTGCCGAGGCGAGCACGGGGGGCCACGGCCTGATCATGACCGGGGATCGCGACATGTACCAGTGCGCCGCCGAGCGGGTGAGCGTGCTCTACCTCAAGCAGGGATCGAGCGGCTTCGAGGAGGTCGATCCGGACGAGGTGCAAAGGCGCTACGGGATCCCAGCAGAGCTGGTGCCGGACTTCATCGCGCTCCGTGGCGATCCATCTGACGGTCTTCCCGGAGCGCCGGGGATCGGCGCCAAGACCGCCGCCTCATTGCTCCAGCGCCACGGCTCACTCGAGGGCGCGATCGCCGCCGCCGGGCAGGAGAGGCCGCGGATCGCCGCGGCGCTGACCGAATCAGCTGACCAGCTGCGCGCGTTTCGCGCGATCGCCACGCTGGTCGACGTCGAGCTCGAGCCCCCCTCCGACCGCCCGACCGACCTGAAGGCCGGCGGCGAGGCGGCGCGCGCGCTGGGCATGAATGCGCTCGCCGGGCGCCTGGAGAAGGCCGAGACGCTCGCGGATCTGTAGGGCGCCTTCCGGTCAGCGGTTCCTGGCGCCCCGGCCGCCCTCACCCGGGTCGCTGAGCTGGTACAGCGACTTATCCGGATACCTGGATTAGTCGGCTCTGGGGTATCCATCTAAGCGGAGTGGGCTGGGGCGGTGTCCTTGGCTGTTTGGGCCGGCGCCCAGTATCCGCGCTCGATTGGCGAGTTTCAGTCCTGGTTCTCGACCGATGCGGACTGCGCTGACTACCTGGAGTGGCTTCGGTGGCCGGAGGGGTTCGTCTGCTCGGCGTGCGGTCACGCTGGTGGCTGGCGGCTCGGGGACGGGCGGTGGGAGTGCGCGGCGTGCAGCGCGCGCACCTCGGCGACTGCGGGCACGATCTTTGACCGTACGCGCACGCCGCTGACGGTGTGGTTCACGGCCTGCTGGCTGTTTGCCACCCAGAAGGACGGGATCTCAGCGCTGAGTCTGAAGCGGTCGCTTGAGATCGGCTCATACCAGACCGCGTGGGCGATGCTGCACCGGTTGCGCTCGGTGCTCGTGCGCCCGGGCCGGGAGCGGCTGCGGGGGCAGGTCGAGGTCGATGAGACCTATATCGGCGGTGAGGAGCTGGGACTGCGCGGCGGACGTCAGAAGGGCAAGAAGGTGATCGTGGCCGTTGCCGTGGAACGGATCGACCCGAGGGGCTTTGGTCGCTGCCGGATGGCGCCGATCAACGATGGGTCCGCGGACTCGCTGCGAGCGTTCCTCCACGACAACGTCGAGCCGGGCGCGACCGTTATCACCGACGGCTGACAGCCCTACCGGCCAGCGACCCGCGACCTCTACGTCCATCAGCGCCACGCCGGCGCGTCGGGACCGGAGGCGTTGTCGCTGCTCCCCGGCGTGCACAAGGTCTCCTCGCTGGCCAAGCGATGGCTGCTGGGCACCCACCAGGGGTCCGTGGAGGTCGCGCACCTCCCCAGCTATCTCAACGAGTTCGTGTTCCGCTCTAACCGCCGTCGCTCTCGCAGCCGTGGGCTGGTGTTCTACCGCGTGCTCGAGCTCGCCGCAGACCACAACCCAGTGCGCTACCGAGAGCTCATCCTCAATCGCCGGCCCGATCTGCGACCCCGCCGGCCTCCGAGCAACCATGGCCGCCCAGCCAGCATCGAGCGACCGCCTGCCGACCGACCATGGAGACATCCAGAGCCCCTCAACTCCGCTTAGATGGATACCCCACAAGTCGGCTTATGCGGAGAACCGAGTATGCCGACACCGAGGCACGACGATTGGGGCGCCGCCCGCTACCGGCCATGAATGGCGGATCCAGACGAGCGACCCCAAATTGGCGAC
>DATCNP010000137.1:0-18332 GCA_036565205.1 Solirubrobacteraceae bacterium
AGCAGGCCCGCACCCGCCGGGTCACGGCGCGCCGCGGCGCTGACCTGCTCCCGATCGTGGGCTCGCGGACGTTCCTGGTCGACGTGCACCTGATCAAGTCGGGAGATTGACCGAGGCCTATCCCCTCGAGGTGCGGATCGAGGTCCGCCCGAGGTGGGCATTCCGTTTGCCGCGTCGCGCTCCGCTCGACGGGCTCACACGCGTACGGGGCGGCGTGCTCCATCGCCTGCTGCACGCCGGCGATATGCCGGTCCACGTACGCGTCGCCCAGCTCTCGGCTGACCGGGTCCTGTTCGGTGCGCGGGCGAGCAGCCGTGATGCCGCCGAATGGGGGATCGACCGGGTACGCCGCGCGCTCGGGATCGATCACGACCTGCGCGCCTTCCACGAGCGATTCCGGTTCGACCCGCTGATCGGACATGCAGTGCGCCGTCACCCACGCCTGCGGGTGGCGGGCCGCCCCGATCCGTTCGAGGCGCTGATGCTCGCGATCTGCGAGCAGCTGATCGAGTACGAGCGGGCCGCGGCGATCCAGCGCCGGCTGATCCGGACGCTCGGACGCCGCTGTCAGGAGACCGGGATGCACGATGCTCCCACCGCGGCCGCCCTGGCCGGGCAGGCGCCGGCTCTGCTGGCGTCGTTCGATCTCTCACCGGCCCGGGCGATGACGCTGATCCGGGCCGCGCGCGAGGTGTCGCTCGGGCGTGTGGCGCTTCACAACAGCGACCACGAGTCCGGGTGGCGACGACTGAGTCAGATTCGGGGGATCGGCAGCTGGACGATCCAGACGCTGGCCCTGTGCGGCCAGGGAAGGCTCGACCAGCTGCCGGCGGGAGACCTCGCGTACCTGAAGCTGGTCGGCCGGCTCCGGACGGGCAACCCAAGGGCGAGAGCCACCGAGCAGGAGGTGGCGGAGCTGTTCGAGCCCTACGGGCCCTGGGCCGGGCTGGCGGGGATCTACGCGCTGCGCTCCGGAGCGAGCGGGGCCTGGCTGCGGCTCGCGGCCTAAGGGCCAAGCGTGAAGCTCCCGGACCCGGTTTCACCGGCCCGCGAGCAGATTCGGGAAGCCCTATTTGGTCAGCTGCGGTCCGCCGGCTCCGTCCGCGCGGCGATCATTCGATCGCGGAGATGACGGACGCCACGGATCGCGGGAACAGTTGCCAGCGCACGAATCGTCGGGTCGAGCACCGTCAGCGTGACGAACGATCTTCGATCGGGCAGCAGCCGGTTGTTCATCTCGTTTCTGGGGGCGGCGCAGGAATCGACCCAACTCGCTTCGGCTCGTTCGTGAAACAACGTGAACATCTCGGTTTCGAGGCGAATCCCGGGGGAGAACTTCGCGTAGTTCTCGTCGTAGGCGATCTTGAAGTAGAAAATCCCCGGGTCGGCCAGGATGTTGCATTTCATCGCGATCGTCCGGTCCCCGACCTGGAGCGCCGAGCAGTTGGAGCCGGCCACGAGCCGCAAACGCTTCGCACATCTCGTGGAAGAAACGCACATAGGCGGGATTCGAAATCAAGACCATTCCGTGCGCGGCCAGGTGGCTCCGGCCCTCCAGCTCGATCAGCTGCGCCACCGCCGCTTCGTCCCCGGCGCGGTCGACGATCTGAGGCTCTCCTTCCTGCTCCTGGAGTCTGCGCCACCGGGTCCGCATGACCGCCCGATGTTTTCCCTTCACCGCCCGCTCGAGGTAGTCGGCCTCGGGCCTTCGCTTCAGGAAGGCGCGCTCGAAGCGCTCAAACCGCAGCGAGCGCAGCCCGGCTGCTTCGGTTGCCCCGCAGATCGCCCGGTGGACCGGGCCATCTTCGACAAGCCACTCGAAGGCGGTGAAGTACGACCCGCGACTGCGGGCCACGCTGCCGAGGAGCGCCGCGGCGGCGTCGTGCGGGTGAACGCTCGAGATCAGCGGGGTGCCGACAAGCGCTGGCAGCGCGGGCGCTCCACGCCATATGGACGAGTTCGGTAGCGGTATTCGACGCCAGCTCCGTCGGCGGCGGATCGGCATGCACCCGATCCAAGCGTCGCCATCGGTCGCCACCGCCAGCGCGACTTGATTCAGCTCGCCGAGGGCTCGCGCCTGGGGCAACAGGTACTCAGGCTCGAAGAACGGATTGGGCTCGAGCGCAACCGCGGCCAGCTCGCGCCAGCGCTGCACGTCACCCGCCTGAACCTCTCTCAGAGGCACCACGAATGTCTTCATGCGAACGCCCCATTTCGATAGCGCAAGGCGGCGGAGCGTCGACTGAAAGGATCCATCCCAAGGTCCACGCGTTCGGCAAAATAACCGTTCGACCTCCTCGCCGCCTGCCGCGCGCCTGCGATCATCATGTGGGCTCTGCCGCCGCACCGTGGGACCGCGGAGAAACGCGTTCGAGCTCGTGCTGGTGCCGGCCCGGCGGACGGCGCTGGGCCCGCCGCGCCATCCGGCGCCGCCGCGCATCCGTCGCTGCTCGCCGGCCGAGGCCCCGGCCATTCTCGCGCGGACTGCGCTCAGGCCTGGTGACCGAGACGCGCCCGACCAGACCGGCCGATCCAAAAGGCGCATTCCAGACCGCGCGTTTGCCCTGACCGAGAGGTGCGGCTCGGAGAGGTCGGAATCCGGCCACCTCAGACCACACCTCGTCGACGAACGTCACGCGTGGCGAGAAACGCACGGTTTCGCGGTTCCGGGTGCCGTGGGGCCGCACGAACGGCAAGCAGGTACTGAGGTACCTGCGCCGGGTGGGTGGTTCCAGCCGCGTCCAGACGTCGCGAGGCTGCCACCGAATTTATGAATCGGGAATCTAGCCGCCCCGGCCGGATCCGCGAAGCCCGAACCGGGCCTACGAGCCCTGTCCGGCGAGCAGCTCGTTGGTCGAGGCTCCAACCACACTCGCCGGATTGGTGATCAGATGGTGGCGCAGCATCCATTGGCCGTAGGCGTTCCACTGGGTCTGGTCCTGGAACCCCCACGGCCGCCCGGATCCGGCGGGGAAGAATGAGGACAGAGTCGCGTTGACGCTCGCCAGCTGAAGCTTCGGATCGAGCGACGGGTTGGCCTTGACGAGCGAGTTCACCCCGGCCTGCGGATCGCTGCGCACGAACTCGTAGCCCCGTGCGAGCGCTTGGACGAACCTCCGGATCTTCTGGGCGCTCGAGACGATCTCGTTCTCGCGCACGACCACGACCAGCTCGTCGTAGGGGGGGACGCCGGCGGAGTCGACGCGGATCACGTTCGTCCGCCGGCCATCCTGGCGGAGCTGGATTGCCTCGTAGTTCCAGAACGCGCCGAGCGTGGCATCGACGCGACCCGAGAGGATCGCGGGCACGAGATCGGCGCCGACGTTGATCTCCTTGACCGAGCTGACCGGCACGCCGGCCTGCGAGAGGATCGTGTCCAGGTAGGCGTGCTGATAGGGGATCCCGGCGTCACCGACGCGCTTGCCTCGCAACGCCTTGGGGCTGGTGATCTTCTTGGCGGCCAGCGACACGATCGAGGTCAGCGGACGTTGGACGATCGCACCCACGGCCACCAGCGGCTCGTTCTTGTCGCGGGCCAGCATCAGCTGCGGCTCATAGGAGATCGCCGCGTCCACCTTGCCGGCGGCGAGCAGCTGCAGCGGCGTCGCCGGATCGCTCGGAACCTCGACGTGGACATCGAGCCCTGCGTTGGCGAAGTCACCCGACGCGAGCGCCTGGTAGAGGCCGACGTGGTCGGCGTTCGGGATCCAGTCGAGCATCAGGCTCAGCGGCTGGTGCGTGCTTGCGGTCAACTGCTCCTTCTTCTCCCCGCAAGCCGCGAGACCGAGGCCCAGCGCCGTGACGGCGGCGATCAGCACGAGAGTTCTTTTCATTGCGAGCGGTCTCCTGTCGGTGGGTGGGCCCATGGCAGCGCTAGTCGCTGGGCGGCGCTGAGCAGCGCGAACAGCGAGATCGCGAACAGGGAAAGAATCACGACCGCGGCGTAGGCGCGCGCGGTCAGTACTTGGGCGATCGACTGCTCGAAAAGGTAGCCCAGGCCGGAGTTCGAGCCGGCCTGCTCGGCCAGCACCGCCCCGATCACCGCCACCACGACCGCGATCTTCGCCCCGGTGAACAGGCCGGGCAGGCTGGCCGGTAGCTCGACGTGCCGGAATGTGCGTAGCCGCGAGGAGTCGAACGTACGCATCAGCTTCAGCAGGTCGGGATCAACCCGCTCGAGCCCAGCGAGCATCGCCACCACGATCGAGAAGAACGAGACGAGCGCGATCACGACCAGCTTCGGGAGGATCCCGTATCCGAGCCAGAGCAGCAGCACGGGCGCGATTATCGGAACCGGAACCGTCTGCGAGGCGAGGACCAGCGGATACAGCGCCCGGCGCAGCGTGGCCGAGAGATGGATCAGGATCGCCAGCACGAAGCCGGCCAGCGCGGCGAGCAGAATCCCCAGCAGCACCTCCTCGGCAGTCACGCGGAAGTTGCTCCACAGCAGCGAGCGGTCGAGGTACATCGACTTCGCGATCGCGTGTGGCGCCGGCAGGATCAGCGGATCGGCGCCCCCGGAGTCGACATACAGCTCCCAGACCCCGATCATCGCGGCCAGCAGCACCAACGCCAGCCAGCGCCTGAGGGCCGCCCTCACGTGCCGACTCCGAGGGCGGTGTAGACCAGTTCGCGGAGCTCGGTCACCGCCGCGTCGGTCCGAGCCCGGGGGCGCGCGAGCGACACCTCGACCTCCGCCACCGTCCGTCCGGGCCGGCCGGACATGACGATCACGCGGTCACCGAGCACCACGGCCTCCTCGACGTCATGGGTCACGAGCACCACCGTGCGCGGCTCGCTGGCCAGCACCTGGGCCAGCCAGCCCTGCATCTCCGCGCGGGTGATCGCGTCGAGCGCCGCAAATGGCTCGTCGAGCGCCAGCACCGGCTTGCCCGCGAGCAGCGAACGCAGAAACGACACGCGCTGGCGCATCCCGCCCGAGAGCTCGGCGGGCCTGGCTCGTTCAAAGCCCCCAAGCCCGAAACGCTGGAGCCATGGTGCGGCGAGCGCGCGGGCCGGAGCCCGACCCATGCCCGCGGCTCGGAGCGCGAGCGCTGCGTTGTCGAGCGCGCTGTACCACGGCAGCAGGAGGTCTCGCTGCGGCATCAGCGCCGCCGGATCGGAGTCGACGGTCCCGTCGTCGGGCGTCTGCAGCCCGCAGATCAGCTCGAGCAGTGTGGTCTTGCCACAGCCGCTGGGTCCGACGACCGTGACCACCTCGTTCGGTCTCGCCCGCAGCGACATCCCCGCCAGGGCCTGCACCGTACCCCGTCTGGTGGCAAAGGCTCGACTCACCAACTCCACCGTCACCCCGCCGGGCCGGTGAAGATCGTGAGGCTCCTTCACGGGAGCCTCGATCATCGCTCTTGTCGCTCCCTCCGCGGGCATTACCCCACAGGTTCGAAGGGTCAGCGCCAGGTCGCGTGCTGCGTGCGTGGGGCGCTATCTCAGCCGGCTTACCCGCCAGCCCCCCTGGTTTCCAGGTGCGCAGGAGATGCTACCGCGCCGACCGGCTTGCGATAACGTGCCGAGCCGATGACCAGCTCGAGTTCGCGCCGCCGGCTGGCGCTGACGGCCACCGCGCTCGCGCTCCTGACCCCTGCTGCGCTTGCGTCCCCGGCGCTCGGCGCCCGCACCTTCAAGCCCCGCATCCGCGGCGCGATGGGGCTGATTCCTCGCCGCGGCAGCCAGGAGGTGGCGGCCTCGCCGAGTATCCCGGTCGTCTATCACGGCGGCTCGGTGATGCGAAACGTCCGGCTGCACACGATTTTCTGGGCGCCGCCGGGCTTCCACTTCACCGGCCCGCCGAGTGCGGGGACGCTGGGCTACAAGGAGATGATCCAGCGGTTCCTGACCGATGTGGCGCACGATTCGGGGAGCTCCACGAACGAGTTCTCGATCCTCAGTCAGTACCACGATGGCTCCGGACCGGGCCGCTATCAGGTCTCCTACAAACCGGCTGTGGACTCGGTCGATGCCGCCGATCCCTTCCCGGCTCGCTCGAGCCAGTGCTCGTCCCCGAACGGGGTCGCCACGTGTGTCACCGACCTCGAGGTCCAGCAGGAGATCGAGCGGGTGATAGCCCGAGGCGCACCGGGAGGCCGCGGCTTGACCGACATCTGGTTCGTGTTCCTCCCCCCGGCGGTGGACGAGTGCATCTCCGTCGGCTCGTGCGCGACCAACGCGTTCGCCGGTTATCACTCACTGTCGAACCTCGGGCACGGTCCCACGGTTTACGTCCCGGTCCCCGACCCGCTGGTCGAGCTCACTCCGGGGCCGGGGCAGGATCCGCAGGGCAATCCGGAAGCCGAGGCGACGGTCGACACGGTTGCGCACGAGGCCGTCGAGGCGATAACCGACCCGTTCGGCACCGGTTGGATGGATCCGAACGGGTTCGAGGTCGCCGACAAGTGCGAGAACACTCCCGAGACGGCGGCACCGCTCGGTTTTGCCGCCAACGGCTCACCCTTCAACCAGGTCATCAACGGTCACCAGTACCTGCTCCAGGCGATGTGGTCCAATCCCGATCTCGGTTGCGTCCAAGGCTCGACCAATACGAGCTCACCGCTGCCGCTCTCGACGGTCGACCTGCGCCAGTACAGCTCCTCTGTCAGCGGCAGCCTCGGCTCCGGCACGCGCGGCGTCCGGGTCGCGGTTGTGCTCTTTCGGGCCGGCAAGCAGGTCGCCTCAGCCTCCTCGCGCACCCGGGCCGGGGGAGCCTGGGGGCCCGTCACGCTCCAGGACGACCGGGGTCGACGGCACGCCGTCGGCGATGACCGCGACGAGATCGCCGTCCTCTACGGCACAGCGCCCCAGCAGCCGGAGGTGATCGAGACGGGGGACGGTGGCAATCCGTTCACCGAGTCCGGCTACACGAGCTGGCTCGCGCTCGACAACGGCTACGCGGTCCGCTCCCGGGCCGGCGGGGGAACGGTGCTGCTAGGCCCCTGCTCACAGACCGGCGTGCTCTCGCTGCGCGTCGGCGGTGCCTTCACCGAGCCGCCGGCGGAGCTCTGCGAGACGGAATCCGATGCGGCGGTCCTCAGAACCGCGAGGCTCGGACCGGGGACGCCGCTGGCCATGAGCAGCCTGGACAATCGCTCGGATAACCCGGTTACCCCGAACGGCGCGCTGATCAAGCTGACGATCGCGCTCGGCGAGCCGAACAGCGTCTCGGCCCACGGCAATTCGCAGCTGCTGTTCGCGCCCACGGGCTTTCCGAGCTGCACTGTCTTTCTCCGGATCCAGACGGCGAGCTGCTCGGGACTTGTCCCCCGGGCCTCATACGCATTGCGGCGGGGCCGCGGTGGAGCGCTCCGGCGGGCCCGAGCGAACGGGCGCGGCGTCGTCAGCATCGGCGGCTTCCCGGGCGCCCGCGGAATCGCCGCCGGCGACGCGCTGACGCTTTCAAACGCGGCCGGGCGAAGCCTGACGACACTCCACGTCGCGCGGCTGCGCGTCGATCTGATCGGCAACTCGACCCGGATCGCCTCCGGGAGCTGCCAGCCCGGCGACTACTACGGCTCACAGCCGGTTGCTCCGCCGCTCAGCGCTGCCGTCGGCCTGCCCGGTGCGGGCGGCCGCGGCACGATCTGCGGGGTCAGTGGAAGTGCCAAGGGCCTCTCCGCGACCGACATCGCCCAGACCGATGACTTCAGCGGCGGCCAGACCGTCGCCCGCGTGCCGATGATCGAATCGACGGCGCCGATCCAGGACGAGAACGTGTTCGGGACGTTCATCGCCTCAGCCCAGACGGCAGTGCCCGGTCCGGCCGGCTCGATCGCCACGACCCACTCGCCCGTGTCGCTGACGATCACCCCGGCGGGCTCCAGACGCGTTGTCTTCCGGGCGCGCAACGTCGATACCGCTCGGGGAGTGGTCGTGCGCGGGCTGGCCCGGGGCGAGTACCGGGCGAAGTGGGTGCTGACCGACGCCAGCGGCGACACCCGCACGGTCACCACCCGCTTCGCCCAGGCCGGCTGAGGGCTCAGTTGTTCCTGATCGCCCTCAGAAGCGCGCCGTTCCCGGTCCCGGCCGCGGCCTGAACGCCGCTGGCGCTCGCGGCCTCCGTGGCCTGCCCGCGCGATGCGACCGCGAGCGGCGACGGGGCGTACATCGCCTCGTCGAAGGCCTGCGACGAGGTCGGGGCCTTCCCCACGGCCAGCACCGTCGCCGCCTTACCGCTCGGGTTGAACGAGGTCGAGATGTAGTCCCCGACCATCCGTCCCTGCGACGTGTTGGCGATCTCGGCGAGTGTCATCGGGCCTGTCAGCTGCGTCGGCTTGCTCCAGTGAGCCCCACCGTCGGGAGAGGAGACGAAACCAGCATCGAGCTGGCAGCCGCCGGCGCAGGTGGCGTCGGGATAGAAGTAGTACGTCAGCGCCAGATGCGCGGTTGAACCGGCGGTAGCACGGTCGACCCCCAGGCCCGGAATGAAGTGATCGGCTCCGCTGGTGACCGGATCGATCGGGATCCTCTGCACCGGCGACCAGTTGACCCCATCGTCCGAGCTCGAGAAAACGATGTCGTTCGAGCTGCACTTTGCCCGGAAGCGACAGTCCTCCCAAGCCACGTACACGCGCCCCGTGCGGTCGATCTCGGCCGTGGGTAGGGGGCTCGTCCGCAGCGGCCCGGCAACCGCGGCGAAGGCGATGTTGGCGATCGTCGTGGCGTGGTTCCAAGTCTTCCCCCCGTCGGTCGAGGTGAAAGCAGCTTCCTTTCCGGTGACCGTCTCGAATGGGACGACGACGGTTCCATCGGGCTGAACGAGGGGCTGGCCGCCGAGGCCGTGGTCGTTGCCCTGCGTCGCGACTGGCGCGCTCCAGGTGGCGCCGCCGTCCGTGGACATGCTCATCTCCTCGAGATCGCCCTCGCCGTTGTTGTCGAACTCGGTGTAGCAATGACCCTCGAACCGGCTCGTTGAGGAGTTGTCACACACGGTCCAGTTCTTGTCCAGGCTGATCTTGTTGGCCGTGGGTGCCGGGATCGAAGCCAGGTCGCTCCAGGTCACGCCGCCGTCGATGGAGCGGTTCACGAACACGTTCGGAACGCCCAACGAGCTCGTGATCGGGATCGAGGAAACCAGCCACGTGCCGTGCAGGGCATCGAAGGCGACGCTCGCGTCGCTGACGCGCTCAAAGGGGGCGCCGGTCGTCCCGCCCAGGCGGGAAGTCGAAGTGAGTCCGGGCAGGAACCCGCTGGTCGGCCAGGTGGCGCCGCCATCGGTCGAGGTGGCAAAGCCGATGTCCGAGCCGCCGCCGTTGAAGAACCGCCCGACCTGGAATGCGGTCACGACCGTCGAGCCGTTGGCGAACGTGTCGGGCTCGACCTCGGTTGCATGCTGGCTCGTCGTATTCGTGAACGGGTCGGTGCTGATCCGGGTCAGCGCCACGTTGGCCGAAGCGGACGCGGCGAAGGTGAGCGCGGCGAGGGCGCTGAGCAGCGTCCCGATCGGCACGCGGCGGTGGAGGCACTTCGAGGAGATTTTCATGTGCCACCCTACTTCTGCGTGGGCTGCGCGACAAGCCGGGAAAAACCCCGATCTGGCCGTCGCGCTAGGCGACGAGCGGCTGGGTCAGGGCCTTGACGAAATCCTCGAGCTGGTCGGTGCGCCAGCACTCGAACGCCGTGCAGTGCTTCTCGTAAGCCGCGATCACCGAGTCGCCGTAGTTCCAGTAGAGCCGTGGCTCCGGGTTGAGCCAGAACGTTCGCCCGGCGCGGGCTGTGATCGCCGCGAACACGTCATCTCGCGGCGGGCGGCCGTTGGTTCGCGCGTCGCCGAGCACGATCACGGTCGCCCGGGGGTGGAGCTCGTCCTCGATCAGGGCCAGGAACTCGGTCCATACCCGTCCGTAGTCCGTGTAGCCCGAGATGTCGGCCACGCCGGCGTCCCGCGAGACGGCTTCGCTGGCGGCGCGGAAGTCGCGCTCGCGCTCGAACACCTCGGTCACCTCGGAGATCCGCTCGATGAATACGAACGAGCGCAGCTTGCGGAACGAGTCGTGCAGCGCGTGAAGCACGCTGAGGAAGAACGTGCTCGCGCTCGTGACGCTCGTCGAGACGTCGCAGAGGACGAAGATCTCCGGGCGCCGCGGCCGCCGCGGCCGGTATCGGAGCTCGATCGGGACGCCTCCGGTGTTCAGCGAGGCGCGCATCGTGCGGCGGAAGTCCACGTGGGCGTGCCGCTTTCGTCCCTTGAGCTCGTGACCCTGGGTGGCCAGGCGCCGCTTCAGCTGCGCGACCACGCGATGGACGGCGGCGAGATCCTGGATCGGGCCGGTCGGCAGCGCGCGGTCCAGCTCGCTCAGCGGTCGCTTCGGCGGAAGGCTCGCCGTCCGCTCGATCAGGTCTCGCTCGAGCTCGCGGCGCAGGTGCTGCTCGAAGCGCCGCAGCTGCTCGCGGGGGACGCCGTCGCGGCGCGGGTCATCGGGCGACAGGTCGGGCTGCGGCTCGGTTCGGAGCCCGAGCGCGCGGCGGATCCGCTGGACGTCGACGCCGAGCACCCCCGACCCCTCGCCTCGGCCGAAGGCGGCGATCGCCAGTCGCGCGAGGTCACGCAGTGCCGCTTCGGAGCCGTCTCGCAGCGCGGCCGCGATCTGCTGGCGGAGCGTGTCGAGGTCGAGCTGGTGCTCGCCGAACTCGGCCTTGCCCTCGGTGACGCCCTGGCGCGCGGCTTCGGCCTCGGCGGCGCGGAAGAAGAAGCGCTCGAAGACGAGCTCGTACACGCGCCGGTCCTCGGGGGACTTGGCCAGCGTCGCCGCGAGCGCCTCCTTGAAATCGTCGTGTGAGGTCCACGGGATGTGCTCGAGCGCCGCGAATGCGTCGAGCAGCTCGGAGGTGCCCAGCGCCATTCCCTCCTCGCGCAGGTCCTCGGCGAACGCCAGCAGCTGTCCCTCGAAGCCGCCCGGTCCCTGCTCCGGGATCCCGCCGTAGATGTTCCGGGCCGGCTTAGGCGGCGGGCTGGGCATCGGCGGGCGCCTCGAGCGTGATGCCGACGCGGGCGGCGACCGTGTCGAGGTCGGTCCGGTGTTTGACGATCACGCTCATCGTCTGCTTGAAGGTCTCGGCGTCGATGTCGCCCGCCCCGAGCAGCAGCAGCGCCCGCGCCCAGTCGATCGACTCGGCGATCGACGGGGGCTTCTTGAGGTCGAGCTCGCGAACCTGGTGGATGATCTCGACCAGCTTGCGCGCGATCGTCTCATCCAGCTCAGGCGAATGCAGCCGGACGATCTCGAGCTCGTGCTCGAGCTCGGGGTAGTCGAGCCACAGGTATAGGCAGCGCCGCTTCAGCGCCTCGGTCAGCTCGCGGGTGTTGTTCGAGGTCAGGAGCACGACGGGCTGCGTCCGTGCCTCGATCCGCCCCAGCTCGGGGATCGAGATCTGGAAGTCCGACAGCAGCTCGAGCAGCATCGCCTCGAACTCCTGATCGGTCTTGTCGATCTCGTCGATCAGCAGCACCACCGGCTGCTCGGAGGAGATCGCCGTCATCAGCGGCCGCGCGAGGAGAAACTCCTCGCCGAAGATGTCCTCCTGGACGTCCTGCCAGCCGGCGTCGTCTGACTCGGCCTGGATCCGCAGCAGCTGCTTGCGGTAGTTCCACTCGTACAGCGCCTTGGCCTCGTCCAGGCCCTCGTAGCACTGCAGGCGAATCAGCTTGCGGTCAAGGTACTTCGCGAGCGCCTTTGCCAGCTCGGTCTTGCCGACGCCGGCGGGGCCCTCGACCAGCACCGGCTTGTCGAGCTTGGTGGCCAGATAGGAGACGAGCGCCGTCGAGGCGCCGGGCAGGTACCCGACCTGACGCAGGCCTTCGGTGACCTCTTGCACCGAAGCGGGGGAGACGGGCATCGGTTCAAGAATAGGGTTAGCGCACGGAGATGCTCGCCCTCGCCTCCCAGCAGTCCCAGCTCGTGCTGTTCTCGGTCGCGCTCGTCTTCGGCCTCGCCGTCGGCATCCTCGGCCACCTCAGCAAGTCACGGACGCTCGTGATCACTGGGATCCTGGTGATCGGGCTGGTGAGCGCCTACTTCTCGTTCGTGCTCCAGCCCGGGGGCGGGAGGTAGTCAGGTTGACTGGCGCAGCGGAACCGTCACGATGAGGCCTTGGGCGTCGGCGTCCAGCGCGCTGGCCTGCGTGCTCGTGAGCAGCCCCTGCGCCGTCAGCAGGCCAACCTCGAACTTGTAGGCGGCGACCAGCCGGTCTTGTTGCCTGGCCGTGAGGCTCGCCGTGACCGAGCCGAGGGTTGCGCACAGGGAGGTGACGCGGCCGTCGATGAATGTCCGGACGCTCTCAGGAAGGCTCGCGAACCGCGGCGAGCTCTCGACGTCCTGCTGCGTCAGCGAGCAGATGGCCTGGAATGTCGGCCTGACAGTCACATTGAATGTGCACGTGGACGTGTTCCCATCGGCGTCGGTCGCGGTTCCCGTGACGCTCCCTGAACATGCTTGCGCTCCTCTCGCTAACCCGATCCCCGGTCAGCGCTGGATGTTTGTGAAGCCGTCGGGCCGGAGCCATCGGCGACAGGTTGCGGCAGCGTATCCGCAGCCTCGCATCCTCGCCTCAGGGAAAACCCTGGACTTTTCAGGCTAGTCGGGGGCCGACTTGGACCAAACGCCCGCCGTAGCCCGGACTCGCTGCCGCCCGCGCCTAGTCCTCGCGGTCGAGTGGGATCGTGAGCTGGTCGTCGGCTTCCCGGGCGCGGCGCGCGGCCGGCGTTGATGGCGTCGTCATCCGGCGGGTTCTCGGCTCGCCACCGGGCGAAACCTCGGTCGGGCGCATATCTTCCTCCCCCGGTCCGGGCCGCGCATCTCCGCTCGGAGGTGAAGGCGAGCTTGACGGGCCGGGCTCGGTCCGCCCCTCCTCGTCGGTCAGCCGGCGTCGCGTCAGTCGCGGCTCGGTCGGACGCTCCGGCCATTCTGTCTCGACGCTCTCGAACAGATCGCGGTCGGGCTGCTGCACGCGTTGGCGTCGCGGACGGATCTCATCTCGCCCCGGGCCGGCGTCGGACCCCGCACCTGGGGCCGCGCCCGCGTCCGGGTCGACCACTCGTCGCCGCCGGCGCTGCGGGGAATCGCCGCGGCGTGAGGCCCGCGGGTCGATGTGCAGGTCCTCGGGCCCGGTGGTCGCGCGAATACGTGAGCCGGCGTAGGCGAGAAACGTCGCGCCGGCCAGCGCGACGAAGATGCCCCACTCGATGCCCGAAGTCGTGGCCAGCTGGCCGTGACTGCTCGTGCCCTGCTTGTCGAAGATCCGCCAGACGACCAGCACACAGGTCCAGAACCCGGCGGCCGTGATCACGGCGCCGTCACCGAACGGGACGCGGAACGGGCGGCCCTCAGCGCGAACAAACAGCAGCGCGATCACACCGACCGCGACCAGGAGCACGGCCGCTTCCACGAATGAGAACGCGCCCCAGCCGGTCAGCGACTCGCTCAAGTTCTGCAGCGTCGTCGTTCCGCGCGCGATCACCGTTTCCTGGTACCAGGGCAGGAACAGCGTCACGAACAGCCCGAGCGAGGCGAACACTGCCAGCCGTCGCTCCGGCGAGAGGCTTCTCCACGCTCGGGTCAAGCGCCCCACACCTGAGCCGCGGCGCGGCCTGGGCGTCGGCTTCGAGCTCGGATCGCTCGTGCGCTCACGGCCGCGATCGCCAGTGTCCGCCACAGGGCCGATTGTATGCCCCGCGCCGGAGGCGCCGCGAAGCACGGACATACGAGCCCCGGGGGGACGTTCTAGGCCTCGCGTTGCGCGGATCCGGGCGTCAGGCCCAGAGTGGCCGGATTCCGGCCGCTACAGGCCACACCGTCCGGGCGCGGCCGACGCGTGGCCTGGAGTGGGCGTTTTGGGTGCCCTCCAGGCCCCGGACGGCTCCGATTCAAATACCCGGCCCGTGTCTCGCAGGCCCCTGCCCGGGCCTCGAACCCCGCCCCACCGCCATGCTCCGCAGCGGCGCCGCCGGCCTCAGGCGATCGGGATGTCCTGCACCTCCGCAGGCTCGGCGCGGTCCTGCTTGGCGCGCTCGAGGTACCAGTCGATCAGCGCCCGGAGGGCGAGCAGCAGCTCCCGCAGGGCATCGGCCAAGCGTCGCTGCAGATCGGGCGGGATCAGATCTCTGAGTGAGCCGAGCGTCGCGAGCAGGGTCTCGAGGTCGCTGAGGCCGCTCCGTCCCTCGCGGCCCTCGCCGTCGGACCCGGACGCCTGCCAGCCGGCCGGAGGCGGCTTCTGCGGGCCACGCGCAGCCGACCCGGCCTCGGCGAACAGCCGCTCCGCCGCCTCGGATGCCCGGTCGAGGCGCTCCCCGAGGCGCCCGAGCGCATCATCGGCGCCGGGGTCGGTCTCAGAGCCTGCCGGCTCTGAGCGCTCCTCATCGCGGGGATCGTTGCTCGCCATCGAAGCTCACCTCCAGCGCGCCGTCCTCGAATTTCGCGCCCGCCGGGCGCAGCGCCGCCAGCGCGGGCGGGAGCATGATGGTTCGCTTGTGACCGTCGATCCCGACGATCAGCTCGAGCCCGATCTGCTTGAGCGAGATCTCACCCTTGCTGGCGAACGGAAGCGCCAGCCGTAGCTTGGCCGAGGTCTCCGAGACATCGAGCTCCTGCGTGAGGGTGTCATGCAGCACGGCGGCGGGATCGTGTTCGGAGAACAGGGCGTCGGCGAGCCGGTCGAGCATCTCGCCGCCGATCACCTCGCGGGGAAAGTACGGAGCGCAGAGCACCGGCACCGGCGCGAAGGCCGAATTCACCAGCTCCAGGTGCTCCTCCTGCACGGCACGCCAATCCGCGAAATAGTCCCCCACGCCGGGCGGAAAGATTCGGTTCACCACCACGGCGTCGGTCAGGAACCCATACAGGTTCAGGTAGGTGAAGGTCCGCATCGCCTCGCCGATCACCATCCGGTCAGGGTTCATCACCAGCCGGATCGTGCAGCGATTCCGGTCGCGGAGGATCCCGTTCATCGCGATCAGGTTCTGCGAGAGCCGCTCCACATCGGCGAACACCTCTCTGCTCGGCAGCTGGATGTCCAGCAGCGAGCGCGCGATCGGCCGGGCTGCCGCGAGTATCTGACGCTCGAAGGGAAACACCTTGTCGATCCACCACCGTGCGACATCCGGGAACGAGAGCAGGCGCAGCGTCTCGCCGGTCGGCGCGCAGTCGACCACGATCGCTTCCCACTCGCCGGATTGGTGGTGGCGCTGCAGCCGGAGCAGCGAGAACAGCTCGTCCATCCCCGGCGGGACGGTCAGCTCCTCGGCTGAGATGCGGTCAACGCCGCGCTCGATGAACAGCTCCCCGAGCCACTCCTGCACGCCCGACCAATGGCGCTCCATCTCGTCCTGGGCCTTGACCTCCTGGCCCCAGAGGCGATCACCGGCCTCGGTCGGCTCGCCGGAGAGCTCGATCCCGAGCGACTCGGACAGGCTGTGCGCCGGATCGGTCGAGATCACGAGCGTCCGCAGCCCACCGGCCGCGCAGCGTCGCGCAGTGCATGCCGCGACCGACGTCTTGCCGACGCCCCCCTTGCCCGTGTAGATGATCGTGCGCGGCCCCACCGCGGCCGAGTCTAGTGTTTCGACCACTCCGCGCCCGCTCAGCGCGAAACCGAGACCGTCCCTGTGATCCGGTTGAAATTGCCGGCCAGGTCGGTGGCGGCGAGCTGCACGGTGTAGAGACCGGGGCGCTTCAGCGGCGGGATCGAGAACGCGCCGACGCCGTGGACGAACGTGGCGCTGGTCGAGTACGCCGTGCTGTTGGCCGCGAGCACCACGATCCCCACGTGCGAGACCTTGGAGAGCTGGAAGCGGATGCTCGTCGGCCGGTGGATACGGGCGCGGTGGGTGAGCAGCGAGAGCCCAGGCGGAGTCGTGAGGTCGGCCTGGAAATGCGTCGCAGTCGTGCAGTAGACCGGCGCCGCCGTGCGCGTACAGAGCTGCTGGAGGAAACCGGTCACGAGCTGGTGGTAGCCGAGCGTGTCCTCGAGCCCGGGCTGATAGAGCGACCACGCGCCGGTGTCAAAGCTCGGCACCTCGGCCAGCGCCTCGGCGTTGCCCGCGTTGAACAGCGCCGTGGCCCGGGGGTCCCCACTCACCTTGGCGTAGTCATAGAGGCCGATCAGGGTCTGTAGGAAGGCATTGATGATTGAGGCGCCGGGTGCGAAGGAGTACTGCAGGAAGCGGGTGCCGAGCGACGTCGGGATCCGCACCCCGACCGGCGGGGGCACCGAGAAGATCGACAGTGCGCGGCGGGCGATGTCGAGGTAGCTCGGGTCGTGGAAGGCGCGGAACGCTCGGCTGAGCGCCTCGAGCCCCGTCCCCTGAGACATCGCGCTCGTCCACGGGGGCCGGCCGCCGTCGAAGTTGAAGTAGTACTCCCACGTGAGGCCCCCGCCGCGCTGCGCGGCCAGGGGGATCATCTCGCCCAGCAGCTCCTGGAGGGCCGGATAGTCGTTCAGTCCAGCCGCATACAGCCCGTCGGCCTTGCCGAACGTGCCGAGCACCTGGAGCTCGATCCCCTGGCCGGGGTAGTACTGCCACACGAGTTGGGAGCCGGCGAACTCGACGCGTTCCCCGGCACTCAGCAGCGGCCCGGTTGTCCACCATTCGCGGTTGCGGTCCAGCGTCTCGAACAGAGCCGGCAATCGGGACGGGGTGAGCGACCCGCTGGCCGCCATCTGGTGAAGGTTCACGGTGACCGCGCTGAGCTCGCTGCGGCGCGTGCCGGTGAGCTTGCGCTCGGCCGCGAGTGCCTGGTTGAAGCTGGCGGTGTAGGCCTGCTCAGCGGCGAGCGCGATCTGATGGCGGTGATAGAGCCTCGCGAGCTGGCTTGCCACCGTCACCCCCGGTGAGGGCCTCTTCCTCTTCGGGCGGCGCCGGGACACCGCCGCCGCGGTCGCGCGGGACCCGGTCGCGCGGGTGGGTGCAGTCGCGCCGGTCGAGGCAGCGACGGCCGGTACGGGCGCCGGGGTCAGCGCCGGCCCGGTCACAAAGGGGTCGTTTCGCATGACCGCGTGGCCCCGCGGGCCGAGCACTACAACCGGGGCGGCGAGCGCGGTACTCGGAAATACGGCCAGCACGAGTAGGCCGACAAGGCGCTTTGGCACCAATCCAATGCTACATTCGCGCCAGTTGCCCTGCGACAGCCCAGGAGGAGTATTGCCATGAGGCACCGGAACCGGAGCCCACTCAGGATCGGGGTGCTCGTGGCCGCGTTCGTTGCGTTGGCGATCACCGTGGCTGCCTGCGGGAGCAGCAGCACCACCAGCGCCGGCGCGAGTACCGCCAGGTCGCTGCTCAAGCAGACGTTCAGCCAGCCGCACAAGGTCACCAGCGGCAACCTCAACTTCAGCCTGACGCTGAGTCCGAACGGGTCGCGCACCGTCAAGGGCCCGTTGGTGCTCAGCTTCGGCGGTCCGTTCCAGAGCCAGGGGACGGGCAAGCTCCCACAGTCGAACTTCAACATCAGCTTCAACGGCTTCGGCAAGTCGGGCTCGCTGGGGATCGTCTCGACCGGCTCGACCGGTTTCATCACCCTCAAGGGGGTCAGCTACCGCCTGCCGGCAGCCAGCTTCCAGCGCCTCGAGGCCAGCTTCGCTCAGTTCGGCGGCTCCAGCGGGACCAGCAGCTCGGGGCTGCTGGGAAGCCTCGGCGTCAATCCGGTCAACTGGCTGACCAACCCGACGGTCGTCGGCAACGAGCAGGTCGGGGGCGCGCAGACGACTCACATCCGCGCCGGCATCAACATCTCCTCGCTGCTGCTCGACCTCAACAAGATCCTGCAGAAGGCGAGCTCGCTCACCGGCAGCGCGGGGGCCGGCGCCTCGGCGCTGAAGTCGATCTCCGCCGCCAGCCGTCAGCGGATCGCCAGCGAGATCAAGAACCCCAAGTTCGACGTCTGGACGGGAACCAGCGACAAGGCGATCCGCAAGCTCGCGATCGCCCTGACCTTGCCGGTCTCCGGGCAGCTCTCGGCCGTCCTCGGGGGGCTGAGCTCCGCCGGGATGGCGCTACAGATCTCCTACGCGAACCTGAACCAGCCACAGACGATCACCGCACCGACGAACATCCACCCGTTCTCCGAGTTCTCCTCCAAGCTCCAGTCGATCGTCCAGGGCATCCAGGGCACTGTCGCGGGCGGCCTCGGCGGCGCGGGCGGCGCCGCACTGGGCAGCGGCTCCTCAGGGACCGGCTCCACCGGCGCCAACTCGGGTCAGAACGTCCAGCTCTACAGCCAGTGCATCCAGTCCGCGGGCGGCGACGTCACGAAGATGCAGAAGTGCTCGCGTTTTCTGAACTCCGGCGGCTAAGAGGCCGGAGCCGGGCCGATAACGGCGGCCTTCGGCGG
>DATCNP010000138.1:0-6637 GCA_036565205.1 Solirubrobacteraceae bacterium
AGCGGGCCGCGTCGGCGTTGTCGAGCCCCCGCACGAGGCCCGTGGTCATGACAATGCCGTCGCGGCTGATCCCTGCGATCAGCGCCGTCGACTGTGCGACTCCGATCACCCCGGCCTCGCGGTACTCGAGCGAGTCGAGCCGGCGGCCGCCGTCCTCCTTGGTTCCCTCGCGCACGGCCAGCTCGCGGACCTCGGTGCGCCGGCGATAGCGCTCGGCGGCAAGCAGGATGACGCCGTTGACCATCAGGAAGATCGCCGCGTAGAGCGGCTTGGCCAAGGCGACGCGCACCGGATGCTCGAGCGCCAGACCTAGGATTCCGACGGGGATCGTGGCGCAGATGATCAGCCAGGCCAGGCGCTCGGTGGGGGTCTCGATCCGGCGCTTTCGCAGCGTGGCGAAGAACGCCTTGATGATCGCCACCCAGTCGCGCCAGAAGTAGATCAGCAGGCCGATGGCGCTGCCGACGTGGAGCATCACGACAAAAGCCAGCCACGGCGATTCCGATTGCGACTGCCATGCGACGACGTTGTGCCACCCGAACAGGTTCGGGAACAGCACCGTGTGGCCGAGGCTCGAAACCGGGAACAGCTCGGTCGCGCCCTGCAGGACGCCCAGGACGATGGCCTGGAAGGTGCTGATCAGGTTATGGGCTGCCGCAAGTGCGAGCACGAATCGGGCAGCGTACCCGTCCGCCTAACGAGAGGCTAAGCCGAGCCCAGATCAGGGATTCAGCCCGCAGGCCTGCTGGGCGGCCTGGAGGGCGAACAACTCGGTGTCGGAGATCTCGTGGTGACCGGGCGCGGCGGTGTCGGGAAAGGAGATCGTGCCATCCATGAGCCTCACGGTGAACGTGAAGGTGCTCGACGGTGGCGAATCGAAGTGGACGTTGTTCTGAACGTCGCTGTCGAGGTTCTCGGCGATGTCGCGCGCCTGGAGCAGGAAGTGATCCGAGAGCGGCCTCGAGCGGCCGCGGTTGCAGCGGATCGTGCCGCCATCGTTGACCAGCATCGTCAGCTTCTCGCCCTGGCCGGTCCGCGTGAGCAGGAACAGGTCGGGTGACTTGACGCCCAGTCCGCAGCCCGCAAGGGCCAGGCCGGCGCACGCCACTGCCGCCGCGGTCGGCCTCAAACCCCCTCCAGCACGACCGCCGCCCCGCCGCGACGCGGGTCGCCGCCGCCGGAGAACTGCCCGGCGAGGTTGCGTGCTGCCGCCTGGGCGCCGCCAAAGAACAGATTGCGGTCGCGAAAGCGCCCGATCGTGCGCCCAGCGAGCTCGAGCGCGGTGACGTCGAGCCCAGGCTCGACGTAGACGACGCCGTCCTCGTAGTGCACCCGCGGCGCCTGAACCGCATCGGCCGCCGGCATCCCATCGTCCACGCAGCGGATGATCGTCTGGAGGATCGCCGAACGGATCCGGTTCGATCCGGCGCTCCCCACGACGAGCTCGGGTGCCCCGTCCCGCAGCACGATCGTCGGCGCCATCATGCTCGGCATTCGCCGTCCCGGCGGAAAGCGATGGAAGCCGAGCGGGTTGAGGTCCTGCTCGCCGAGCATGTTGTTCAGATGCACCCCGGTCCCGGGAACGACGATCCCCGAGCAGGCGCCGTTGGAGCAAGTGACCGAACAGGCCCACCCGTCGCCATCCATGACCGCGATGTGAGTGGTCGAGCCGAGCCGGCCGCCGCGCCCCGGGTCCGCCGGAGGCTCCGTTGAGGAGTCCGGAGCGTCGCGCGGAGACACTCCGTCGAGGAAGCGCTCCACGAACGCCGGATCGTCGAGCCCGTCCAGGAACTCGGGCGTGCGCTCGCGCTGGGTGCGCTCCATCACCTCGACCAGGAGCTCGAGCGACGGCGGCCCCTGGCTCTCGTCGAGTTGTGAGAGCGCCCTCGCAATCAGCAGCCCGCCCGCGGATGGAGGCGGGTTGGTGAGCGCGTCACGACCCCGGTAGCGAACCCGGATCGGGGTGCGGTCGACGACCTCGTAGGCGGCCAGGTCGGCCCGGGTGAGCAGGCCGCCCCGTGAGCTCACCCAGTCGCTGAGCGCTTGGCCGATGTCGCCTTCATAGAACGGAGCCGCTCCGTCTTTGGCCAGCCGCTCGAGCGCGTCGGCGAGCTCGGGCTGACGGATCACGTCGCCGGCTCCGAGCACCTGCCCGTCCGGGGCGAACAGGGCCGCGGACTCGGGAGTCGAGGTCGCGATCCCGGCCAGGATCTCGATCACGTAGGCCTGGGCGACGTTGAGCTCGACTCCATCCCGCGCGAGCTTTGCCGCCGGCCCGACGAGCCGCTCGAGCGGCACCGTGCCGAACCGTGCCGCGGCCTCGCACAGCCCGGCCGGCATCCCGAACGTGCCGACAGAGGCCGGACCGACGTTGAAGACCTGGAGCGCGTCGCCGAACGACACGTCCACCGGCAGCAGCTCTGCGTGCGCGCCCGGGTCCACGCCGCGGCCGGGCGCCTGCACGAAGAAGTCGAGCAGCACCGGGTCGCGTCCGGGCTCGACGACGAGCATGTAGCCGCCGGCACCGAGTCCGGTCAGCATCGGCTCGCAGGCGAACGAGGCCAGCATCGCACCGAGCGCGGCGTCGACCGCATTGCCGCCTTCCCGCAGCACGTCGGCCCCGACCCCGGCGGTGACGGGATGGCCGGCGGCGATCACGCCCAGCTGTCCGGGCCGCTCAGAGCTCACGCGACGAGCATGTCAAGCGTCGCCATCGGGGCGCGGCGACCCGCGCCCGGTCCGTCAGCGCCTTGGGATGAATTCCGGGATGTCGAAATCCGGCGAGCGGCCGGATCCGACATCGCCGCGCCGGATGCGGCTCACGCGTGGCTCGCCGTCGGGCTCGCCGTACTGCCTGCGGCCGTCGGGCTCACGAAGGCCGTCCGGGCGGGGCTCCTCGACTCGGCGCCGCGTCCGGGCGGCGCCGAAGCCGGTGGCCACGACCGTCACCCAGACCTGATCGTCGAGCTTGTCGTCGACCATCGCGCCGAAGATGATGTTGGCGTCGGGGTGGGCCGCCTCGGCGACCGCCCTTGCGGCCTCGTTGACCTCCCACAGCGACAGGTCGGGCCCGCTGGTGATCGAGAGCAGGATCGACCGCGCGCCCTCCATGCTCGTCTCGAGCAGCGGAGATGCGACCGCCTGCTCTGCGGCATCGACGGCTCGGCGCTCCCCGGTTCCCATCCCGATCCCCAGCAGCGCGTTGCCCGCGTCGGACATGATCGTGCGGACGTCGGCGAAGTCCAGGTTGATCAGACCGGGCAGCGTCACCAGGTCGGAGATGCCCTGGACGCCCTGACGCAGGACGTCGTCGGCGACGCGGAACGCCTCGACCATCGAGGTGCCGCGTTCGAGCACCGACAGCAGCCGGTTGTTGGGCACCACGATCAGCGTGTCGACCTCTTCGGCCAGCGCCTGGATGCCGGCTTCGGCCTGCTCGCGCCGGCGCGTGCCTTCGAACTGGAACGGACGGGTGACGATGCCGACCGTCAGCGCGCCGAGGTCGTGGGCGATATGGGCAACGATCGGCGCCGCGCCCGTGCCAGTGCCGCCGCCCGCTCCGGCGGCGATGAACACCATGTCGGAGCCTCGCAAGAGCGCCTTGATCCGGTCGTGCTCTTCCTGCGCCGCCCGCCGCCCGAGATCCGGATCAGAGCCGGAGCCAAGGCCCCGCGTGATGCCGTCGCCGATGTGGAGCGTCTCGTGGGCAGCCGACTGCTGAAGCGATTGGAGGTCGGTGTTGATGGCCAGGAACTCGACGCCCTCGACCTCGGCCTCGACCATCCGGTTGACGGCGTTGACACCAGCGCCGCCGACGCCGACGACACGGAGCACCGGCTTCCCGACCGGCTTGGCCACGCCGAACGCGTCCTCGACGCGGTCAGAGCGCGCATAGACGTCGGCCGCGGGCTCGGGCTCGAGCACCGGAGGCCGCGAGCGGCGGGCGCGCTTGACCGGGGGCTCGAGCACGTTCTCGGGGATGTCCGAGGAGAAGGCATGGCGAAGTCGCTCCTGCGGCGACGGGATGCGGGGCTCCTGCACCTCCGGCGCGGGCGCTGAGGAGTGCAGCGACGGGTGCGAGCCGCGCTCGGGCTCGGGCTCTGCCGCCTTCCGCTGCCGGCTCTTGGCGGCGGGCGACTCGGGCGCGGACTTCTTGCGTTGCTTCTCGTCGGCAGCCGGAGAGTCGTCTGCGGTCTTGCGGAACAGGTCCGCCAGCGGGCCTTCGCGCATGCTCGCGCGCTTAGAGTTTGCCATGAGAGAGGACCTCCTTCGCGAGCATCCGGTAGGCGTGTGCGGCGAGACCGTCTGGATCGTACTTCAGCACCGACATGCCTTTGACGGGCGCCTCGGCGAAGCGAACCGTCCGGCGAATCCGGGACGCAAACACGCGGTCGCCGAAGTTCTCCTCCAGCAGCTCGATCGCCTCCTTGGCGTGGAGCGTGCGCGAGTCCACGAGCGTCGGCAGGATCCCCTCGATCTCCACATCCGGGTTGAGGTTCTCGCGGATCATCGCGAGCGTGTTCTGGAGCTGGATCAGGCCGCGCATGGACAGATATTCGCATTGGACGGGGACGATCACCTTGTCGGCCGCGCTGAGCGCGTTGATTGTCAGCAGTCCGAGGCTCGGCGGGGTGTCGATGAACACGAAGTCGTAGTCGTCCTCGATCTCCTTGAGCGCCTTCTGCAGCGAGCGCTCGCGGCCGATCATCGTCGACATCGCGATCTCGGCGCCCGCCAGGTCGATCGAGGCGCAGGCGATGTCGATCTCCCGCTTGCGGATGACCTCGCGGATCGAGATGTGGTGGACGAGCACGTCGTACATCGACTTCTCGAGCGTGTCGGGGTCGATGCCCTGGGACATCGTGAGATTGCCCTGCGGGTCCATGTCACAGCACAAGACGCGGTGACCTTCCTCTGCGAAGGCGACTCCGAGGTTCAGCGTTGTCGTGGTCTTGGCGACCCCGCCCTTCTGGTTGGCGAACACGATCACCTTGCACTTGGCGCTCACAGGAGGCTCCGATGCGTCGGGGAACTCATACGCGCCTGTATTTCGCACGCGTCGGCGGAAATCCTTTGCCGGGACGCGACCAGAGAGCTTCAGGCTGCCGACGTAGGCCCCGACCCCAGGTATGTTCAGCTCACGTGCCCGGCCTTCTCGACCGACGATTGATCTTCGTCACCGGCAAAGGTGGCGTCGGAAAATCGACCGTCGCGACCGCGCTCGGCCTGCTCGCCGCCCGGCATGGGAAGCGCACCATGGTGGCCGAGCTGGCCAGCCAGGAGCAGGTCCAGGGCGCGTTCGACCAGGAGGTTGCCCAGTTCGAGGAGGTGGAGCTCTCAGAGCGGCTGTACACGATCTCGATCGACCCGGAGGGGGCGATGGAGGAGTACCTGCGCGTCAAGACCGGCCCGCTCGGTCAGGCGCTCGGCTCGAGCAAGCTCTTCCAGGCGCTCGCGATGGCCACGCCCGGAATGCGCGAGCTGCTGAGCGTGGGCAAGGTCTGGGAGCTCTCGCAGCCAGAGCGCCGCACGAGCGGTGCCGCGCCCTATGACCTGGTCGTCGTGGATTCGCCGGCCGCGGGCCACGGCGTCGGGTTTCTCCGCACGCCGAGGACCTTCGCCGAGATCGCGCGGGTGGGCCCGATCGCGCACCAGGGGCGTACGATCGCCGCCACGATCGCCGACCCTGAGTTCACGGCGATCGTCGCCGTGGCCACCGCCGAGGAGATGCCGGTCAACGAGACGCTGTGGCTGCGCGACGTTCTGGAAAAGGAGGAGCTTCCGCTCGACGAGGTGATCGTCAACTCCCTCTATCCCGAACGCTTCGACGCCAAGGACGAGGCCGAGCTGCGTGGCGTGCTGGCCAAGAGGCCGGGGCGGCTACAGCGCGCGGCGGTCCGCGCCGCGCTGTCGGAGCGCACCCGAGTGGGCCGTCAGCGGGCCGAGCTCGATCGACTCGGCGACGGGCTCGAGCTGGAGCCGATCGAGCTCCCGTTCCTGTTCGCGGAGAGCCTTGGGCCGCCCGAGCTCGAGCTGCTCGCCGACGCACTCGAGGCCGGCCTGGCGAACCGGGACGCGGTGCCGGTCAGCCGCTGATCGCCACGGCCCGGGCCCTAGCGGAAGTGCTCTCGCTCAGACGAGCTTGAACTTCACCGTGAGCGTGCGGCCGACGTGGTGGCCCTTCAGCGTGAACACGCGAACCGTCACGAAGTACGTGCCGGGTTTCAGCGTGGCCGGCAGCTTGACGTGGATGGAGCCGTGGCCCCGTCGCTTCAGCTTGAAGCCGGCGGTCGCGAGCTTGTGCTTGCCCTTCAGCGTCAGGATCGTCACGGCGAACTTGCGTCCGCTTTTCGCCGAGACGTTGACCGGCGCAAAGCGGGCGTCGCGGCCCGTGACGAACAAGGTCCTGAAGATCGTGATCGTGGCTCCGCCGGTGCTCGTCGTGGTGGGCTGCGAGCCCGAGGGCGCCACCGGGATCGTGTTGGCCGCCGCGGTGACCGCCAGTGCGCCACCCTCCCCGCCGACCGCGGCATGCGCGGCGTCGAAGGCATCCTCGGCTCGCCAGTTCTCGGTCGCCAGCGCGCCGCCGACGCGTTGCAGGTAGAACCTCGACCCGTCGATGGAGTCGAAGATCTCC
>DATCNP010000139.1:0-20723 GCA_036565205.1 Solirubrobacteraceae bacterium
CTGCACTACTCGCTACTGACCGAGCGCCGGCGCCACCCGCCGCCCGGGGCCGACGGCGGCGAGCCGGGCCTGCCGGGGCGCAACCTGCTCGACGGTGAAGAGCTTCCAGCCAAGGCGATCGGCGAGCTCGCGCAGGGGCAGCGGCTGCGGATCGAGACGCCCGGCGGCGGGGGGTTTGGAGCGCCCCGTTAGCCGGGTACGAGTCCCCGCCGGGATCGATCCGTCGCTGGTTTTCCCGGAACTCCTTCAATCCCACGAAATAGGTCGAATAGCAGGGAAATTTGGTTATTTGGACGTTGTCGAATACAATCCTCGGGTCCCGTAGCTTGCCGTTGCGCCCCAATTGCGCGCTCGGGACTGACTCTTAAACCTTCGTCTTCTTCTTCTGAAATTAAAATGCCGATTGCTTTCAAAGAGTGGGCAGTCACCGTACGGGCTCTTGCCGAGGGTGAACAGCTCCTAACACTTCGCAAAGGCGGTATCCGCGAGCCCGAGAAGCACTTCCGGCTCGACTACGACCGCTTCTTCCTGTACCCGACGTTCGATCATCAGCGGGCCGACCTGGTCCGTGAATCTCACCGGCCGGAGCTGGCACGCGCGCTCGAGGAGGGTGTGTGGAGCGACGGCGAGCCGCAGCCCCACTCGCACCTCGACGTGGAGCTGTCCCAGCCCGACCGTGTCCGGATCCGTGCCTGGGCCGAGGTCGCAGCGCACTTCACGGTCACCGATCGGCGCGCCGTCGACGCGCTGTCGCCGTTCTACGTGTGGACGCCCGACTACGCCGAGAAGCGGCTGGCGTGGAAACGGCGCCACCCGCTGCACGTGATCCTGCTGCGGACCTATCGGATCCCGCGGCCGGTGACGGTCAAGGTTCGCGACGAGTACGGCGGCTGCCGCTCCTGGCTCGAATTGACGCGCGAGCTTCCGTTCGAGGGCACGCCCGTGCTCTCCGACGAGGAGTTCGAGCGTGCTTCGGAGGAGATCGCCTCGATCGCCTCCGATCGCCAGCCGGTGCTGGTCTGAGTCATCCGACTCCTGCCAGCGCGGGAGCTTGAGCCGATGCCGTGGGTCGAGTCGATCTCGCCGTCGTTCCGCGCGCGCCACGAGGCCGCGGACGCCGCCGCCGCCGATCGTGTCCTGCACTCCCTCGAGCTGACTCGGGACCGTCTGGCGGAGGTATTTCCCCGGACAGTCGGTGACATGACCTTGATCCTTCACCGGAGCACGGTGTCGCTGGTCATGACCAATCCACTGCTGCCGGTCGGGTGGCTCCTGACGTCACCTGCAGCCCGCCGTTACGTCGCCGGCTGGGCCAGCACCGGCGAACTGCACGTGCTGGCGCCGGCGCTGCTCGAGAGGCGGGCGTCGAACGTCGCCGGCTCGCGCGAGATGCTCGAGCTGAGCGCGGCGGCGCTCTACGCCCGCAGGGTGATCGTCGAGAACAACCATGACCTGCAGCACTCGATCACCCCAAAACGAGTCCGTCTCGAGCTCCGCTGGGCCTGGCTGCTGGAGGGCGCGGCGCGCTGGTTCTCGGGCCAGACCGAGCACGCGCGCCCGGCGATCGCGAGGCGGATGCGGGAAGGGGGTCGGCCGCGCTTTCCGCCCGGCATCCGCGACGCGCCGCTGCTCGGCGGAACCCTGATCGACCTGCTTGTACGCGAAGAGGGTGAGCTCGCGGCCGCTCAGCTCTCGGGGCGCCTTCACCCCAAGGGCGCCCGTGCCGCGCTGTTGAAGGCCTTCAGCGATCGCCCACTCGTGCACACCGAGGGCGAGTGGCGCTCGCACCTGGCCCGGATGGCGAGCGCGCGCTGAGCGCGGCGTCAGTGGACGAGCTGAGTCCCGAGCCAGACGACCAGCACGCCGAATGCCAGCAGACCGAGCAGCCAGGCGAGCAGCCGCGCCGGCGCAATCGGCCGCATGCCCGGACCATCGCCGATCAACTCGGCCTCGAGCAGGATCTCACGGGCCGTGCTGACGCCGGCCTGGGGCACCATCACGTCGCGTGGTCCCGCGGCCAGGAAGTCGGGGACATCGAACCCCGCGGTGCGGCGGAGCATGCTCGGAACGCCTTCCTCGAGCAGCAGGCCCTGGATGAACTCGCCCTCGGCCTGATTGCGCGCCCCGGCGACGCGGACCAGGTCTCCCTCGGCGAGCTGCGGCTTGACCTTCCGCGCCCGCTGGTGGCGCTCGGAGGGCTCCTCGGCGTGGACCAGCGAGCTGTCGTAGACCAGCGGCAGCTTGCAGCGTGGGCAGAAGCGCTCCTCGGCGCCGAACCGCGCCCCACAGTCGGGGCAGACCAGCGGCTGGGGGCGAACGGCGCCGCGGGCCATCACTCGACGAGCAACTCGGCGTCGGCCACCCGTCCGTCGCGAATCTCGTACGCGCGCACGTCCGGCTCGGCGCCGGCGAGGCCGACGATCACGTACAGCGCCTCCGGGTAGAACGCGAGGTTGATGTCGGTCTGCGACGGCTTGGGCTCGCTGCGCGTGTGCGAGTGGTAGATCGCGCCGAGGTCGAGCCCCGCGTTCTCGATCGCCATCTGGATCCGGTACTGCTCGGCGCCGTCGATCTCGTAGCGCAGCGGGCTCGCCGCAGCGTTGACGGCCGGGTAGACCTGGACCGCCTTTCCATCGCTCGATGCGATCATCCCGCAGCACTCATTCGGCGCCTCCGCCTCGGCGTGAGCAATGATCTCGTCATACAGCTCGCGCCCGATTCGCATCAGTGCGACACCATCACCCGAGGCTACCAGTGAGCTTCTTGGGAAACGTGCCCTGGACGAGCGCGCTGGGTAGGGCTTCCTCCGGCTCGCGCTCGTGGGCGAGGAGCCGCAGCAGCACGTCGTGCTGGGCCTCGTTGGCCATGATCTCGGCCGCCAGCCGCAGCGTTCCGGGGTCGCTCAGCCGACCGATCGCGACGAAGTAGGCACCCTCGAGGACCCCCTCGAGGGCGATCAGCAGCTTCCGCGCGTCCTCGCGGTTGTGCAGCTCGGCCAGGCGGTTGGGCACGAGCAGGATCGAGAGCTCGCGGTCCGCTGCTGCGGGGCTGGCCGGAGCCTGTGGCGGGACGCCACCGCTGGCCGCCAGCGCCCCGCGCACGGCGCGGACGTGCGCCCGCTCCTGGACCAGGACTTGAGTCGCCAGCCGCATCGTGCGCCCATCCAGCAGGCCCGAGGCCAGCACGCGCTGATAGCAGTAGACCGCCAGCAGCTCCGACGCAAGCACGGTGTGCAGCAAGGCGGAATCGCCGGCGGGGACCTGTGCCGCCCCGGCATCGCTCGGGCCGAGAAGCCCGGCGCCCGCCCCGGCGGCGATCGCCCGCGCGATCAGCCCCCGTCTGGTCGTCTCCCCGCTCATCGGCCGCCTATTCAGTTCCGGTCACGAACGGGGACGGCGCCGGCGGGAGATGGAGCTGGAGCCGCAGCACGGCCGTGTGCTGGGCGTCGCTGCCGAAGATCGCGGCTGCCGCCGCGCGCACCTTGCCGGGCGTAAGTCTCGGGATCAGGTCGAGGTAGAGGATCAGCTGCTGGCGCTCGAGCCGGTGGAGCAGCTCGAGCACCTGCTTCTCGGTCCGGGGATAGCCGAGGTCGTAGTTGTCCACGCGAGGGATCGGCTTTCCGCCCACCGCGTGGATCAGCCCGAGCAGCTCGCCGGCATGTGCCAGCTCGTCGTTGAACAGCGTCTGAGCCACCT
Organism: Solirubrobacteraceae bacterium; assembly: GCA_036565205.1. Lineage (GTDB taxonomy): Bacteria > Actinomycetota > Thermoleophilia > Solirubrobacterales > Solirubrobacteraceae > Palsa-465. The sequence continues at coordinate 3,696 of DATCNP010000139.1, forward strand.
TCGCCCTGCGGCGGCCGAGCAGCGGAATCCCGGCGGTGTACCCGGCGATCGCGTAGCGCTCGAGGGCCAGCGCGCGGTTGAGCAGCGCGAGGTCGCCGTGCTTGGCCTGCAGCGGGAGGTTGCGGACGTCTGCTGTGCTGCTCCCGCACCCTGATATGGCGAGCGCCGCCCCACCCCCGAGCACTGCACTCGCCCCGGCGAGCACCGCGCGTCGCGACGCGCGGTCGTCCGGACTCACCACCAGACGGTGGATTCCAAGTTCTCGATCTCCTCGACGGGCCGTGTGTAGATCCCCGACGAAAGGTACTTCCACCCGTCGTCGCAGACTATGAACACGACGTTGCCCTCGTCCAGCTCGCCTGCGATCCGCACTGCGACTTTGGCGATCGCGCCCGAGGAGACACCGGCGAACACGCGCTCCTCGTCGAGGAGCTTGCGTGTGAAGACGATCGCGTCGTGGTTGGTGACGAATATCTTGCGGTCGAGTAGCGACAGGTCGATGATCGGCGGGATGAACCCGTCGTCGAGGGAGCGCAGTCCCTGCACCGGTTCTCCCTGCATCGGCTCGGCGGCGACGATCTTCACCTGGTCCCCGAGCTCCTCCTTCAGCCGGCGGCCGTTGCCCATCAGAGTGCCGCCGGTCCCGAGGCCGGCGACGAACGCCGTCACCTCGTCGAGCTCCTCGAGGATCTCAAGCGCCGTCCCGTTGTAGTGCGCGTCGGGATTCGCCTGGTTGCCGTACTGGTAGGGCATGTAGTACGAGGCGTCCCGCTCGGCCATCTGGAGCGCCAGCTCAACCGCGCCGTTGGAGCCCTTCGAGCCCTCGGAGTAGACGATCTCGGCACCGTACATCTGCAGCAGCTGTGTGCGCTCGGGAGTCACGTTCTCGGGCATGACGACCTTCAGGCGGTAGCCCTTGCGGGCGCAGATCATCGCCAGCGAGATGCCGGTGTTGCCGCTGGTGGGCTCGAGGATCGTCTGCCCGGGAGCTATCAGCCCCTTCTCCTCGGCGTCCTCGATCATCGAGCGGGCGACGCGGTCCTTGACCGACCCGGTGGGGTTGCGCGACTCGAGCTTGGCCCAGATCCTGACGCCGGGCTTGGGACTCAGTCGCTTGAGCTCGATCAGCGGCGTGTGCCCGATCGACTGGACTATGTCCCCGTAGCGCCCGCCGCAGGGCTTGTTCTGGAGGCGCTCGGCGGCCATTGCTTCACGAAGTGTAGCGGCGGGACTGCGGCGGCGGGCCCGGTTTCACCGCTCGATGCGCGCCCCGATTAACTACCCAGGGCCCGCGCGAGGGGCGCGCGCGGGACCTGGTGCTGCGAGGACGCAGAGCTGCCTGGGGCGCAGACGGTTAGTAGACCGGGGGCATGCCTGACGGTGGGCTCATCGGCGGCGGCTGCGTGGTCTTCTTCGCGGCCGCCTTGCTGGCGCTCGCCTTGATCACGTGCCAGGTACCGCCGAAGGAGGCGATGCCTTCGCCGGTGGCGTCGGCCTTCTTGCTGTCCAGCTTGAACGTGTAGAGCGGGTGGCCGGCCAGCGTCACCTGGTGGATCTTGCCGGACAGTCCGGTGCGATTCCAGACTCCGAGCTTGCCCTTGATCCCGGTCGCGGCGCTCGGCTTGCTCTTGGCCGACGGGACGGTGACCGGGAACCAGAACATCAGGCACATGTTCGACACGACACATTCGGGGTGCTTGGCCGAATCCCCGGTGAGGAGGTAGACCGCGCGGCCCTTGGAGTTGAGCGCGATCGGTTCGGTCTTGGTCATCTTCGTCTGGTTCGTAACCGTGCCGTTCTTGGCCACGGATAGGGTCATCGAGGCGGCAATCGCGACCCCAGCCAGCGCGACCGCGGCAATGATCGCCGAAAGGAAAGCTGCATAGCCGGTGCGCTTGCGCAGTCGGGCGGCCTTCGGTTTGCGATGCATCGGGCTCCCTTCGAAGGTGGACACTCGTAGTCAAGGACGCCGAGCAGCGTCGATCCTTCCCGGGCGGGAGCGCTGATCGATGTCGAAGCGGCGCGGCCGGGGACTAGCGGGTGCCGCCGGCCATGGCCGGCAGGATCACCAGTGTGTCGCCCGAGCCGACTTCCGTCTCGAGCCCGTCGAGCACCCGCACGTCCTCGTCGTTGAGGTAGACGTTGACGTAGCGGTTTAGGCCGCCATCGGCCGCGAACAGCTGCGACTGGGTCTCGGGATGGCTCTCGGCGACCGAGCGCAGGATCTCCCCGACGGAGGACCCGTCGGCGCTCAGCTCCTTCTCGCCGCCGACGGCCGGGCGAAGGACCGGGGGGATGCGAATCGTGGCCATGTGGCCCAACCCTAGTGGGCGCCGGCGCAGAACGCCTCGTAGTCCGGGAACACCCCGAGCTCGTCATCGGAGATCGCCTCGGGCTCGCGCGAGCAGATCGGGCAATCCGGGTCGCGTCGGACCTTGACCTCGGTCATCCGCGCCGCCAGGGCGTCGTACATCAGCAGGCGGCCGATCAGTGGCTCGCCCTCGCCGAGGATCAGCTTGATCACCTCGGTCGCCTGGAGGAGACCCATCGTCCCGGGCAGCACACCGAGCACGCCGTTGGCTCCGCACGAGGGTGCGAGCTCGGCCGGCGGCGGCACCGGGAACAGGCAGCGGTAGCACGGCCCGTCGTAGGGCTTGAACACCGACAGCTGCCCCTCGAAGCCAAGGATCGCCGCCGAGACGACCGGGATCTTCAGCCTCACCGAGGCGTCGTTGAGCAGATACCGGGTGGGGAAGTTGTCGAGCCCGTCGACGACGATGTCGTAGTCGGGCAGAATTTCCATGATGTTCTCGGGCCCGAGCCGCAGCTGGTGCTTGATCACGTTGACGTCCGGATTCAGCGCGTTGATCGTCTGCTCGGCCGAGTCGACCTTGGGAACGCCGACGCGCTCGCTCGAGTGGATCACCTGACGCTGGAGGTTGGAGAGGTCGACGACGTCGTCGTCGACGATCCCGAGCGTTCCCACGCCGGCCGCGGCGAGGTACAGCGCCGCGGGTGAGCCGAGTCCACCGGCTCCAAGCAGCAGCACCTTCGCGTCGAGCAGCTTCTGCTGACCCTCGATCCCCACCTCGGGCAGCAGCAGGTGGCGCGAGTAGCGGTCGCGCTGCTCGGCCGTCAGCGTTCGCGGCTGCTCTACCTCGTAGCCGCGGTCCTTCCACAGCGTGATCCCGCCGGTCATCGACTCGACGTTCGAGTAGCCGAGGTCGTCGATCAGGGTCCGCGCGGCCCAGGCTGAGCGGTTGCCTGACTGGCAGTAGAGGATCACGTGCTGGTCTCGTTCGGGGGCCGCACCCTCGATCCGTGACTCGAGGAAGCTCTTGGGCACGTGCTTAGCGCCGGGGATGTGGCCGGTGGACCACTCCTCGGTCTCACGCACGTCGATCACGACGGCGCCGTTGGAGACCTGCTCACGCACAACGGAGGGATCGACCTCGTCAATCCGGCTCTTGATCTGGCGGAGAACTTCGGCTCCCGACGGGCTCATGAATGAAAACTCCTCAAATGCGGTACGGATTCAATACTTCACCGAGTATAGCGGGGTTGCGAGCCCGCTCCGGGCGCCTTCGGGGGAGGCTTGCCGGGTCCGACTCGACCCCCATTTTGCTGATTTCGCCCCGTCCTCGGGGGGTTGACCGAGAAACGCCAATATGCGGGACGTTTCACGGCCAACCCCCGGCGGCCGGTTGCACGGCGCCCGATCGAGCGCACGAGCTACTCCGGCAGCGGGGCCGTGGCAGGGAGTCCGCGCTCGCGGTATTCCTCGTAATAGCCGCGCCAGGCGTCCCTCGTCCCGGTCTGAGCGTCGGTTCCGTCGCCGGCGACGACGTTGGCGAGCTCGTCCAGGCGAACCTCCCAGCCCGCGGCGTCACGCGCGGCCTTCTCGGCTCCGTCGAGGAGCACGGTGAAGCGAAGACGGCAGCCGCCCTCGCGCGGCTCGAGTTCGAAGCTGAGCTCGTCATCGCCCCAGGTCATGACAAGCTTGCGATCGGGCTCGACGTGGAGGAACTCGCCCTTGATCGCCGGCAGATCGTGGCCCGGGAACTCGTACCGGATCGGCGCTCCGGCCTCGAGCGTCTCGAACTCGATCGTGCTCGGGAACCACTGCGCGAGCTGCCCCGGGTCGGTGATCGCCGCCCACACCGCCTCCGGCGGATGGGCGAACGTCCGCTCGAACCGCACCGCCGGCCGGTTCTCCACCTTCTCGTAGCTGCCGGTGATTGTCATTCCGATGTCTCCTGTCTGGTCGGGTGCGTGTGGTCGAGATGGGCCTCGAGCAGCTCGAGGCTCGCGCCCCAAAGCGCTCGGTAGGGCTCGAGCCAGAGGTCGAGCTCAGCCAGCGGCGCGGGATCGACCTCGTACACGCGTCGCTGCGCATCGGTGCGGACCCGCACGAGCCCGGCGTCTCGGAGCACCCGAAGGTGCTTCGACGTCCCGGGCTGCGAGAGCCCGAGCTCCTGCACCAACTCCCCAACCGCGCGTGGGCGTTCGAGCAGCAGCGCCATCGCGGCGCGCCGCTGCGGGTCCGATAGCGCTGCCCACGTTGATGCCATTCCAGGAATATAACTGATACGGCATATGACTGCCGACCGCAAGCAAGCCCGCCGGGGCGGGAGATCCACACCGCCCCGCCTTCAAGAGCGCCAGGCTCCCTGACGAGGCGGCCGCCCTCCTCCGCGCCATCTACGATCGCCGGCGCGATGCGTCCGCCCGTCGACACGATCCCGGCCCCTCCGTTCCCCGCGGGCCTGCCGTGGATCAACGTCGCGATGCTGCGGATGGACCAGCAGCTCGGACGGCCGGTGCTGGTCGAGTTCTGGGACTTCTGCCGCCCGAACTCGATCCGCACCCTGCCCTACCTGAAGGCATGGCACGCGGGCTACGAGGCCGACGGCCTGCGCGTGATCGGCGTCCACACGTCGGGGTTCTCGCCCTCGGCGGATCCTGACGCCGTGCAGGTGGCCGCGCAGCGGCTGGAGATCCCGTATCCGGTCGTCGTGGACGTCCAGGGCGAGATCTGGCAGGACTACGGGAACCTCGGGTGGCCGGCCCGTTACCTGTTCGACTCCGAGGGCCTGCTGTTCGACTACCACTACGGCGAGGGCGGCTACGCCGACACCGAGCTGGCGATCCAGGAGCTGCTGGGTGTCGAGCGTCAGCTACAGGCGGCGCTGCGTCCCGAGGACGCACCCGGGGCCGGACTGGCCGTCCCGACGGCCGACGTCGAGGGTCCCTACAGCGGGCCCTACGAGGCCGGCGGCGTCTGGGCGGTGCTCGACGGCGCGGGCACGGTCGAGGTCAACGGCCACGAGCTGGCGATCGAGCATCCCGGGGCCTACGAGCTGATCTCCCACGAGCGCAGCACCGCCGGCGAGCTGCATCTCGTCGTCGGCGAGGGCGTCACGTGCCTCGCCGTGTGCTTCACCCCCGGGCTCGCGCCGGCCTGAGAACGACCCGCCTGAGCGCTGGTCCGGCCCCGGCTCAGCGACGCCCGTCGAGCAGGTTCACCAGCTCGGGCGGCCCGTCGTCAGCGACCCAGGCCGCGAACCCCGAGCGATACGGGCTCTGCCCGGGTGAGCGACCGAGGAAGTGGGGCTCGTGGACCCAGCAGCCCGTGTTCAGCAGGGCCGCGCCGCCCGGCGCTCGCCACTCGTTCAGCTCATCGGAGCGGAGCGGCCCCGCGCGGTGGGTGTGGCCGAAGATCACGTGCTCGGCCTGCACTCCGAGCCGGGACAGTGACTCGCCGAAGGCTCGCAATCCGGCCCGTCGCAGCTCGACCGCCGAGAGATCGGTGTGCAGCGGACCGAGCCCGGCTCGGTTGAGCGCCGCGATCAGTGCCGGGAGGCCGAGCGTGATGGCACGTCCGCGCACCCCGCCGCGACGACCGCGGCCGGCGATCGCACGCCAGGCCCTGGCCGAGGCGCCGTCGGCGTCGGCACCGGGCTCGGTGGCGTCGAAGCGCGCGATCGCGTCGATCCAGGCGTAGATCGGGTCAAGTGCGGCCTCGTAGTCATCGGGCGAGCGGGGTCCGCCGGGTGGCTCGCGCACGGCCCGCGCGGTCAGGCCGGCGCCGAGGCGCTCGAACATCGGCACGGTCGTGTGGCGGTCGCCAAAGTGCCCGTGCGTCGCATAGACGTCCGGACGTAGCCACATCCCGGGATAGAAGACATTCACCTCGGCCGGTGCGAGCGCTCGCGCGACGACGGCGAGCGGCTCCTCGCCCTGCCAGTCGATCGCCGACTCGAGGCCGAGCGGCGGCGCAGTCGGCCGCGCTCGGCGCTCGAACGCCGGCAGCACCAGCTGATGGTCGTGGTTCCCGGGCACGATCACCGCCTCGCGCCCCAGACCGAGCGCCGAGCCGATTTCGGCCAGCACCCCTTCTGCGGCGGCGAGTGCCTTGCGCGGTCGGCCGTGGCGGAACTCGATCAGGTCGCCGAGCAGGACGAGCCGATCGCACTTGGTGACCGCCTCGAGCAGCGGCGGGCGGAGCTCCCCCCGGCCCAGCACGGCGCGATCGCCGCGCGCTCCGAGATGGAGGTCGGAAACGACCAGGGTTCGCAGCGTAGGCCCCGGCGCCGGGTGTTAGGGCGCGCCGACGGCGATCGCCTGGCGGATCGCTTTCGGGAGCATGAACCGCACGTCCTCCTGGACGACCTCGAGCTCACGGACGTCGCTCGTGCCGCGCTGCCTGAAGAACTCCACCAGGCGCTGCACAAGCTCCTCCGGCGCGCTCGCGCCAGAAGTGATCCCGACCACGCGCTTGCCGTCGAGCCACTCATCGCGGACCTGAAGCTCGTTGTCGATCAGGTGCGAGTCCGAGCCGTGCTCGCGCGCCACCTCGACGAGCCGATTCGAGTTGGACGAGTTCCGCGAGCCGATTACGAGCACCAGATCGCACTCGCGGGCGAGCTGCTTGACCGCGGCCTGGCGATTGGTTGTGGCGTAGCAGATGTCGTCCGTCCGAGGACCGACGATCGCGGGGAAGCGCTCACGCAGGCGGTTGATGATCGCCCGCGTCTCATCGACCGAGAGCGTCGTCTGCGAGATGTAGGCGACCTTCTCGGGATCGAGGACCTCGAGCTCGTCGACGTCCGCCTCGTTCTCGATCAGGACGATGTGCTCCGGTGCCTCGCCCATCGTCCCCTCGACCTCCTCGTGGCCGGCGTGGCCGACCAGGACGATCGTGTACCCCTCGGCGGCGAACTTCTTCGCCTCGACGTGGACCTTGGTCACCAGCGGACAGGTCGCGTCAATCGTCTGCAGGTGCCGGTCGAGCGCGTTGGTGTGCACGGTCGGCGCGACCCCGTGGGCCGAGAACACCACCGTCGCACCTTCGGGGACGTCGGTCTCGGAATCGACGAACACGGCTCCGCGCGCGCGCAGCTGCTCGACGACGTGCTTGTTGTGCACGATCTCCTTGCGGACGTACACGGGCGCGCCGTAGAGCTCGAGCGCTCGTTCGACGCTCTGCACGGCGCGATCGACGCCCGCGCAGTAGCCGCGGGGTGCAGCGAGCAGGATCGTCTCGGGGATGGAGCTCATCGAGGACAGTCTAGGAGGACCGGCCCGGCGCCACGGGCTCAGCGGACCCGGCGGCGGGCTCAGCGCTTGAGGGCCGCGACCTTCCTGCACGCCGCCGTGAGCCCGCGGGCCTTGCCCACCGAGCCCTGTTCAGACCCACTCATTCCGAACTGCTCCACCGCCATCCCGCTCACCGAGGTCTGCTTGAAGGCGACGCTGCCTTTCCAATGCGCCGCAGCGCCGGTCCCGCCGGCCGCCCTGAGCGTTCCCGACAGCGGAACGAAGCTCTGGCCGGGCACGAACCGCCCGGGCTTCGCCGAGAAGCTCACGCACAGGGTCCCGAGCCCGTGCGCCCTGAAGGTCACGACCGCCGTTCCGCTCACAGCACTGCTCCCGGCGATGTCCCGCTGCACCGAGTACGAGCCGCCTTTGGCGATCTTCGTCACCGGGACTCCGGTGGCCAGCGCGATCACCGCGGCCTCGAGCGCTGCATTCGCACCCAGCTTGGCCGAGAAGGCTCCGTGTCCCTGAATGCCGAGCAGCGCGGAACCGCGCTGCTTTCCCGGGTTCGTCTCGTCATAGGACAGCTTCGCGCTATAGCCCTTGCTGGCGGCCGCCGGAAGGGTACGAGCGGAGGCGTCGTGCGGCTGCGCCCCCAGCGCGGGGATCCCAACGGCCGCGAACGCGACCACCACGGCGCCGACCAGGAGCGTGGCGATCCGGACCCGAACAGACATCAGTCGTTCGCCGTCACGGTCTCCAGCAGCTCCGCGAACTGGCGCCGGGCGGCCTCACGTCGGGTCGGCACGTGCTCGCTCGGGATCCCGTCCGGAGGCGGCCCGTAGCCGCGGAGCACCTGGCGGGCGACCGATGCGCGGTGAACCTCGTCGGGACCGTCGTAGATCCGCGCGGCGCGCGCGTATCGGTACATCGCTTCGAGCGGTAGATCGGTCGAATAACCGAGCGCACCGTGCGCCTGCAGCGCCCGGTCGACGACGTCGTGAAGCACCTGTGCGCCGAAGAACTTGATCAGCGCGATGTCCCGGCGGGCGGCCAGCACGCCCTCGGTGTCCATCTTCCAGGCCGCGTGGAGGGTCATCAGCCGTGCCGCCTGCATCTCCGCCTCGGAGTCGGCGATCCAGTTCTGCACGGTCTGGTGCTTGGACAGCGTTGAGCCGTGAGCCTGTCGGTAGAGCGAGCGCTCACAGAGCATGTCGAATGCGCGCCGGGCGACGCCGAGCCAGCGCATGCAGTGGTGGATGCGACCCGGGTACAGGCGCTGCTGGGCGATCAGGAAGCCGGCCCCCTGGGCGCCGAGCAGCGCAGCGGCCGGCACGCGGACGTTCTCGTAGAGGATCTCGGCGTGGTTGCCGTAGCGGCCGAAGCTGTCGTCCGGGTGCTCCATCGTGGCGACGTCGCGGAGGATGCGTACGCCCGGGGTGTCGGCGTCGACGATGAACATCGAAGCGCGCTGGTGGGGTCGTGCCTCCGGATCGCTCACCGCCATCACGATCAGGAAGTCGGCGATCGACCCGTTCGAGGAGAACCACTTGTGGCCGTTGATGACCCAGTGCTCACCGTCGCGCACGGCGCTCGTCTCGAGCAGCGTCGGGTCCGATCCGGCGGTGTTCGGCTCGGTCATGCTGAAGGCGGACTTCAGGTCACCCGCGAGCAGCGGGTGCATGTAGCGCTCCTTCTGCTCCGGCGTTCCCGCCAGCGCCAGGATCTCGGAGTTCCCGGAGTCGGGCGCCGCGTTGCCGAACGCCAGCGGCGCGATCGGCGAGCTACCGAGGATCTCGTGCATCAACCCGAGCTTCACCTGGCCGAAGCCCTGTCCTCCGAGCTCCGGATCGAGGTGCGCGGCCCACAGTCCCTGGGCCCTGGCCTGCTCCTGCAACGGCGCCATCGCACGGACGACTCCGCTCCAGCCGAGCTCGTCGATCAGGGTCTCGAGTGGCCAGATCTGTTCGCGGACGAAGGCCCGCATCCACTCGAGCTTGCGCTCGAACTCCGGCTCGGTGGAGAAATCCCAGGACATCTCGCGCCCGACAGCTTACGCGGGTACGCTTGCGTCCGTGATCTGTTCCCCGACGCGTTTCGCATGAGTCAGCAGCACCTGGACCGTCTCACCTCGACCGACGCCTCGTTCCTCCATCAGGAGGGACCGGAATCGCACATGCACATCGGCGGTGTGCTGCTGTTCGAGGGCCCGGCGCCGGCGTTCTCGGACTACCTCGACCACGTGCGCAGCCGGCTGCATCTGGTCCCCCGTTATCGCCACAAGCTGGCCACCCCGCCGCTGGAGACCGGGCGGCCGCTGTGGATCGACGATCCCGACTTCAACCTCGAGTACCACGTCCGTCACACCGCGCTGCCCTCGCCCGGGACGGAGGAGCAGCTGTTCCTGCTCGCCTCCCGGGTGGCCTCTCAGCAGCTCGACCGGTCCAAGCCGCTGTGGGAGCACTGGCTCGTGGAGGGACTGGCCGATGGTCGCTTCGCGATGATCTCGAAGACCCACCACGCGCTGGTGGACGGCGTGTCGGGCGTGGACCTCGCCTCGGTCCTGTTCGACAGCGAACGTGAGCCGCAGGGCACACCGTCATCGTCTGAGCTCGAGCCCTGGCGGCCGAGGCCCGAGCCGAGCGCAGCGCAGCTCGCGCTCGCCGGCGTTCGCGGAGCGGTCCTGACTACGGCGGAGATCCTGACCCGCGCGGTGGGGGCAGCCACGCGCCCCGCCACCACCCTGGCCATGCTCCGCGACGCCGTCGAAGGCGTCGGCGAGATCGCCTGGGCGGGCTTGAACCCCGCCCCCCAGACGCCCCTCAACGTCGAGATCGGGCCCCACCGCCGCTACGCCGTGGTGCGCCAGCAGCTCGGCGAGTACAAGGAGGTCAAGAACGCGCTCGGCGGCACGGTCAACGACGTCGTCCTGGCCGTCGTCTCGGGCGCGCTTGCCCGCTGGCTCGACTCCCGCGGCGTTCGCACAGCCGGGCTCGAGATGCGCGCTCTGGTCCCGGTCTCGGTTCGCACCGACGACCAGCGCGGAACGCTCGGCAACCAGCTGGCAGTGATGCGTGCCCCGCTCCCGGTCTACATCGCGGATCCTGTCGCCCGGCTGCGCTTCGTCCGCAAGGCGATGGACGGTCTGAAGGAGTCAAAGCAGGCCGTCGGAGCAGCAACGCTGGCCGCGGTCAACGACCTCGCGCCACCCACGATCCTCGCCCAGGCCTCGCGACTGAACTTCTCCACGCGGCTGTTCAACCTGATCGTGACCAACATCCCCGGTCCGCAGATGCCCCTGTATCTGCTCGGGCGACAGCTCGAGGACCTGTTCCCGGTCGCGTTCCTGCCCAACGACCACGCCCTCGCGGTCGCGATCATGTCCTACAACGGCCGGCTGGACTACGGCCTGCTGGCGGACTTCGACGCGCTGCCGGATCTCGATGAGATCGCCGACGGGATCGCCGAGTCGCTCGCCGAACTGCTTCGCGCCGCACGCGGCGAGCCGGTCCGCCCGGAGCGCCCGGCGGGAAGCCCACGGCCCGAGGGCCAGCACGCGGCTCCGATCGTTCCGCCGACGCATTCGCGCCCGACCCGCGGTCCGGCTGCGGACATGCGGGCCAAGCGGGCGCGCGGCTCGCGCCCGGCGCGCAAGCGTCAGTAGCCCGATCCATGTCCGACGACCTGATCCAACCGGGCGAGACTGCTTACCGGCTGGAGCTGACCGCGGCACAGATGAAGATCGTGCACACGGCGTTGAAGTCGCTGTTCGACGATCTCGGTCGTGACCAGCACGACGTCAAGGACGTGGTCGCCGCGGTCCTCGACAAGCTTCCGGGTGAGCACGACATCCGCGCGATCGACCTCGAGCGCGAGCTGCGCGGTACCGGTCGACCCTGACGGATCAGAACCCGAGCGCGAACTTGGCGTCTTCGCTCATCCGCTCCGGCGTCCACGGCGGGGTGAACGTCATCGTCGGACGAACTTCGTCGACGCCATCGAGGTCACCGACGAACTCCTCGATCTGCTCGGAGACCTGGGGGCCGATTGGGCATCCCGGACTGGTGAGCGTGTAGGTGACGTTCACCGTGCCCCCCTCGACCTCGACGTCGTAGATCAGACCGAGCTCGACGAAGTCGAGTCCGAGCTCCGGGTCGATCACGTCACGCAGCGCGTCCGTCACTTCTTCGACGTTGGCCATGGCGATCAGTGTAGCCGGGCCCTGGCTCGTCCACTTGGCAATGATTAGGAACGTTGAGTAGGGTTACCGGATCGTCGAATTCGAGCAAATAGCGATGATATTGCGCTGCAGCGGCGACGAGGACCGCGCGACACAGGGCTGCCGGCGTCAGGCGCTGACCCGCGCGATCCGGGCCAAGGCCGACCTGGTCGTCGATCTGACCGAGCTCGCGTTCGCCGACTCCTCGCTGATGCTCGACCTGGCGATGCTGGCGAGCCGGCTCCGGGCACATGGGCGGGCGATCCGGCTGCGTGGCGCCCAACCGCAGATCATGGCCCTGATCGAGTCGATGGGGCTTGATCGGATGCCGGGCGTGAACCTCGAAGGAAGCTCGCCGGCTTTCGCCTAGCCGGCCGCTGGATCGGCCCGGCCGCGAGGGTGCTGTCTCGGTGCTCGAGCCGTTTAGAGTCGTTTACGGACACCTGAGTAGCCTTAGCGGAGATGCCGATTCTGCTGATTCTCTGGCCCCTCGCCGAACTGGTGGCGATCGTCGCGGTCGCCAACGCCATTGGTGTGCTGCTGACCTTCCTGCTGTTGCTCGCCGGGGTTCCTGTTGGCGTCTGGGCGCTGCGCTCGCAGGGGGCCGCCGTCTGGCGACGCGCCGCTGACGCGATCGCGACCGGCAAGCCGCCCGGCCGGCACCTGATCGCCGGCGCGCTGGTCGTGGCCGGCGGCACGCTGCTGATCCTCCCCGGCTTCATCTCCGACGTGCTCGGGCTCGCGTTGCTGCTCCCGCCTACCCGCGCACTGGCCACGAGCCTCGTGACCCGCAACCTCAGGAGCCGGCTGGTCGTGAGGACGGCTCGGTTCACCCGCCGCCCGTCGGCCGGTGCTGACGTCGACTCCACCACAATCGAGATCGATCCTCCGCGCCTGCGCCCGTGAGCGCCGAGCCCGCCGGAGTCCGAACGCTGGTGTTCGGCGACCTCGACGCGGGGGTGTGGGGCGCGGCCCTGCACGACGGAAGCAGTCTGCTTGTGCTCGGGACACCCGAAGGCGTACGCCCGCTTTCCGCGTCGGTGAACGTGGAGGGCGCCGGGCCGGCCGATGGTTGGCGAGTTGGGGGTGAGGAAGTCGAGCTGCTCGTCGAGCCGATCTCCGAGCCGCCGGCCGGCGGCGACGGCTTCGACCAGCTCTGCCGGGTCCGGGTCAAGCTGACGCCGGACGCGCAAACGATCGAGTGCCTGGGGACGCGCTGGTTTCGCCCCGAGCTCGATCTGGGTCGGTTCGACTCGCTACGGGCGGTCGGCGCGTCGTTTGCGCCTGGGGACGGCCTGGCCGTGTTTTCGCTCCGGCCCCGTGCCCAGGCCGGACACGACGCCGATCTCGTGTCGGCCTCGGTGTTCGGGAACGAGGCGAGTCAGCCGGTCGGCGACGCTCGCCTGTCGACCACCTATGCCGCCGACGGCGCCCCATCGCGCGTCAGCCTCGAGCTCTGGCAGGGCGATGGTGAGGAAGAGTTTCCGCGCCGCGCGGCGGGCGAGGCCGTGGGCAGGCGCGCGGTGGCGGATCAAGATCGGCGCGAGCTCAGCGCCGAGCTCTTCCATCTGTACAGCCGTGACCTCGACGCGGCGGGCGTGTACCTGCTCGCGCGCTCCAGATGAGCGGGATCCCGGCGCGGTGAGCGCGATCGAGGCCGTGATCAGCGACTTTGGCGGGGTGCTGACGACGCCGCTGCTCGACACCTTTCGGGCCTTCGAAGCCGCATCGGGAGTCTCGCTCGAGGCGCTCGGAAGCGCAATGGCCGCGGTCGCTCAGGCGCGGGGTAGCAACCCGCTGTTCGAGCTCGAGACGGGGAGGATGAGCGAGACGGAGTTCCTCGATTCGCTTGCCGATGCCCTGAGCACTCACCTCGGCCGTGAGATCCGCCTGAGCGGGTTTGGCGAACGGTACTTCGAGCACCTGCAGCCGAATCACGACATGATCGCGTTCATGCGGCGCCTGCGATCCGAGGGCTACAAACTCGCGATCTGCACCAACAATGTGCGCGAGTGGGAACCGCTGTGGCGGGCGATGCTGCCTGTGGATGAGATCTTCGACGTGGTCGTCGATTCCGCGTTCGTTGGTGCGCGCAAGCCCGACCCGGAGATCTACGAGCTGACGCTCGCGCGTCTCGGCGTAGCCGCGCCGGGCGCGTTGCTGATCGATGACATCGAGCTCAACTGCAAGGCTGCCGAGCAGCTCGGGATCCGGTCGGTATGGTTTCGCGCCACCGGCCAGGCGATTGACGACGCGCTCGCAGCGCTCGCCCGCTGACCGGACCCCAACGCATGTCTGCCGACTTCGACCCCTCGCCGACCCCTGGCGCGGCTCCCCCCCGCCGTGGCAGCGCCCTGTGGGCGCTATTGGTCATGGTCGGCGCCGCGGTGATCGCAGTCGTTGCGATTCAGGCCGGCGGCGCCCACAGCGATCCGAGCGGTGGCGATCCCAAGGCCGCCGGGGCCGTCTCGGACCTGATTACCGTCTCCCCCAGGGTGACGAGCCCACCGGTCCGGCCCGGCTTCGTCGGCTTCTCGATCGAGTTCCAGGCGCTGCCGAAGTACACCGGGCTCAACCCGGGAGCGATAAATCCGGTTTTCGAGTCGCTGGTCCAGGGACTTGCCGCCGGAGCCCCGCCGGTGATCCGGATCGGCGGCGAGAGCAGCGACGTCACGTGGCTGCCGGTGCCGGGGATCCACAAGCCCCCGGGCGTCAGCTTCAACCTGAGCCCGCGTTGGCTCGCGGCCACGGACGCGCTGGCTACGGCTACCGGTGCGCAGGTCATCTTCGGCCTGAACCTCGCCGCCAATAAGCCTGCGCTCGCCGCCGCCGAGGCGCGAGCGGCGCTGAAGCGGTTGGGCAGCCGGGTGCAGGCACTCGAGATCGGTAACGAGCCGAACGTCTACACCGTGGTTCCCTGGTTTCACACCGCCTCCGGAGCGCCGGTCATGTCTCGCCCCCCGAGCTACGATTTTCAGTCCTTCGCCGGCGATTTCCGTCGGGAGAGCCAAGCATTGCCCGCCGTCCCGCTGGCCGGTCCGGCGTACGGCATCGGCCCGTCGAGCACGAAGGGGCAGTGGGTCAGCCACCTTCCTGCCCTGATCTCGGCCTACCCGCGGCTGAGTGTCGTCACGCTTCACCGCTATCCGCTCCGCAACTGCTCGGTCGGCCCGGGCTCGCCGCAGTTCCCGACGATCCCGAACCTGCTCCGGTCGTTCTCCTCCCGGGGTCTCGCGACTGACATCGCCGGGGACGTCGCCGTGGCGCACCGGAGGGGCCGTCAGTTCCGGCTCGACGAGCTGAACTCGGTCGCCTGCCGGGGCAAACGCGGGGTCAGCGATACGTTCGCGTCTGCGCTGTGGGCACTCGACGTGCTGTTCAACCTGGCCCGAGTCGGCGTCGACGGCGTCAACTTCCACACGCTCCCGAACGCCTCCTACCAGCTGTTCAGCTTCAGCCGCGTGCACGGGCGCTGGCGGGCGTTCGTCCGGCCGGTCTACTACGGGGCGCTGCTGTTCGCCCAGGCCGCGCCTCCCGGATCGCGGCTCCTCCAGGTGAGGTCAGCCGCCCCGGGTCGCGTCAGCGCGTGGGCGGCGCTCGCCCGCAACGGTCGCCTCAGCATCGTGCTGATCAACAAGGGCCTGCGCGCCGCGCGGACGATTGCGGTGAAGCCGCCGCGCGGGACCCGCGGAACGCCGACGCTGGAGCGGATGACGGCGCCCAGCGTCCGTGCGACCAGCGGCGTCACGATCGGCGAGCGGACGTTCGGTCGCCAGACATTCACCGGAGTGCTGCCGGCGCCGGTGACGATCCCGCTCACTCCCACCAGCGGCGGCGAGTACAGGCTGAAGCTGCCGCCAGCGAGCGCGGCGGTGCTGACGTTCCCCTAGTTCTCCACGCCGAGACGATCCCAGCAGTAGAGCTCCAGACACTCGGCCGCGAGCTGAA
This sequence comes from Solirubrobacteraceae bacterium, assembly GCA_036565205.1. Classification (GTDB taxonomy): domain Bacteria; phylum Actinomycetota; class Thermoleophilia; order Solirubrobacterales; family Solirubrobacteraceae; genus Palsa-465. Next base: position 19,402 of record DATCNP010000139.1, read on the forward strand.
CGCAGCGCTCCTCGGAGAGCCACGGCAGCACCGTGTCGAACGCCTGCTCCTCCCCGACGCCGGCTTCGAACGCCTCCTCGCCTCTGAATCCGGCGGCGATCTTGAGCGCCTCGCGCCGGTTCTCACCGAGTGAGGGAAACACGTTGACCAGGAACTCCTTGTTCGGGACCGGATGACCGACCTCGAGCGAGGCGTGCCAGGCTGCCAGCAGTGAGAGGTCGTGCTCGTCCAGGTCCGCGACCGCCTTGGCGTAGTGCGAGTCGAGCTCCGAATCCGGGATCTCGTCGACCCACGCCCGAACGACCTCGCCGAGGATCTGGCGACGTGCCTCGCGCCCGACTGAGTCGGCAATCACGCGAATTGCATTCTGCGGTTCGATGAAGCAGAGTGACATTGCATCTCCGGCTCGTGGATACGAACGGGCAGAAGGTAGGCGTTGGCCCGGACGGAGCCGTCACGGCGTGCCGCGGGCCGGCTCCTCAGAGCTCCAATGCCGTGCGGAGGCCGGCCAGCACGTCGGGGTCGGGCTCGCGCTCCTCGCCGAGGCCGACGGTCGCCCGCTCGCCGCTCTCCCAGTTGTGCAGTCCGAGGTCGAGCGCGTCGAGCGGGATCCCGCCGGCGCTCGCCAACTCCTGTGCTCGGCGCTCGAGCAGCAGCGAGTCTCCGATCCCGAGCAGCCGCTTCGCGGCCAGCGTGACCTCGTTCGCGCCGCCGAGCCCGAGTGATGCCGCGCGCATCTCGTAGACCCCGAGACGACCGAGGCTGACCAGCAGCTCGAAGCGGGCGCCGCGGTGCAGGCCGGGAAGACCGAGGCGCTCGAACAGCCGTGTAAACCGCCGCTCGGGCGTCCACGCCGGCTCGCCGGCAAACGCCGACGCCTGCGATCCGGCCCGCTGTACCCAGGCTCGGTAGGCCTCGAGCGTTTGGCCGCCGCGCGCGGGATCGTGGGCGGTGCGCGGACCGCTCCGTACGCCCGCGAGCTCGGGCAGCTCCCCCGACGCCCAGGTGGTTCGTACGGCCTTGATCTCGGCAAACGGCTCCGGGCCATCGAGTGGGCAGATGTAGGCGATCTGAAACGCGAGCCAGGTTCGCTCGTCTCGGTCGCCGCCGCCGGCAATCTCGGCGTACAGCCCAGGAGGCGCCTGCACGAGGCGGCGGATGCGAGTGGCCGCAAACCCCAGCTCGGCCGCCAGCCGCTCGGCGTCCTCGCTCGACTTCAGCCCGGGCACGAGCGAGCAGCGGTAGCCGTCGTCCGCCCCGCGGACCAGCCGGCGGACCGTTAGCCCGGCGCCGCGCGAACCGCCACGCCCGGTTGTGGCTCC
>DATCNP010000140.1:0-4282 GCA_036565205.1 Solirubrobacteraceae bacterium
AAAAACGAACCCTCCGGCAACGGTCGAGACAGCACCGCCGCATCGAACATCCCCACCTGAGCAGACCGAGTCGCGAGCATGCCCTGAATGGTCTTAAACCAGCCGGACAGACCCCGACATTTTCAGGGGCCTTCTAGGCCGTCGCTCCGATCACGATGCTGGCCAGCCCAGCCAGCATGACCAGCGCGACGCCCGCCTGATGAAAGCGCTCCGCGTCGGAGCGCTCGAAGACCCGCCGGCCGAGCCAATGGCCGGCGGCCGTGAGGATCAGCAGGACGGCGATCGTCGGAAGCCCGAACTTCAGGTGCTCGTGTCCGACCAGGGTCAGCGTCAGCGCTCCGAGGGCATTGAGGGCAAGGAACATCGCTGTGAGTGAATCGCGAAGCTGGGCCGGCGTTGCGCCGGCGCGGTGAAACCAGATCAGCTGCGGGGGGCCATTAGCCCCGGTCGTGGTCGTGAGGATCCCGGCCAGCAACCCGACGCCCGCGCCGAGCGCGCGACGTCTCGGGGAGGCGCTCGCGGAGTCAGGCGCCGGCGCCGGCTGACGAATGTGGGCGAGCGTGGCGAGCACGATCGCGATCCCGACCACGATCTGGAGCGTCGGCTTGGAAAGCGCATCGAGGATTACGACCCCGGCGACGAGGCCCGGCAGAGCACCCACGACGAGAATCAACACCTCGTCCCAGCGGATCTCGCGCTGCCGTCGCTCCCCGTAGAGCATCAGCAGGTTGAGCGCCGCGCCCAGTAGCAGGACCGTTCCCAGGGCATGGGCCGGCTGGTAGACCGCGAACAGGACAGGGCTGAGCAGCAGTGCGAAGCCAAATCCGGTCGCCGACTGAAGTACGGAGGAGACGAGCGTGGCTACGGATACGAGCGGCATGCGGCGAGTATCCCCGTAGTGGCACCGCGGTAGCGCTTAGAGTGAGGCCGGGATGGCCTCCCCAGAGTTGACGCTCCACGTCCTGCCGCCATCACATCCGTGCATGGCAGTCGAGGCGGCGTTGCGGCACAAGGGCCTCGAATACGAACGCGTCGCGCTCGAGCCCGGGAAGCACACCGAGGACATGCAGCGGCTCTACGGTGAGGGTCGCCGCACCGTGCCGGGGCTGCTCGTTGACGGAGAGCCGGTTCACGGGTCGCGGGCGATCCTTGCCCGGCTCGAGGAGCTGATGCCCGAGCGCCCACTGTTCCCTGAGCCGATCGCCGAGGCGGTTCGTGAAGCCGAGCGCTGGGGTGACGAGGAACTGCAGGATCTCGGGCGCCGGCTGCCCTGGGGGGCGCTTCACTTCAGGCCCGAGGCGCTCGGGACCTTCGGCGGCAGCGGGCCGCTCGATCCCGCGGGCACCGACTTGGCGATCGGCTACGTGCACCGGAGTTGGCGCTACCACAAGATCTCGGCCGAGCGCCTGTCCGAGGACCTGGCCGGACTTCCTGAGAAGCTGGATCACGTCGATGATCTCGTCGCGCGGGAGGTGATCGGCTGGCAGTCGCCGAACGCCGCGGACCTGCAGATCGGCTGCACGATCCGGGTGCTGCTCACGCTCGGCGACCTGCGCCCGCTGATCGAAGGCCGCCCGGCCGAACGCCTCGCCCGAGACTGGTTCCCGGACTATCCGGGCGACATCCCAGCGGGCGCATTCCCGTCGGGCTGGGTCAGTGGTCGTAGTCCTGAAGCAGCTTGAGCCAGACCTCGGTCCGGGTCGGAAAGCACGGGATCGCGTGGGCGATCCGCTGGAGCGGAACTTCGCCGACCATTGCGATCGTCGCGGCATGCAGCGACTCGGCGACGTCGATGCCGGTGAAGGTGGCACCGACGATCACTTGGCGCCGGTCGTCGACGACTATTCGCACCGTCCCTGGCGCGCCCTTGCCGATGAAGCTCGCGCCAGCGGTGGCTCCCAGCTCCGCGTCGACCGCTCGGGCGTCGACGCCGGCCTCGAGCGCTGACTGCAGTGTGTGGCCGACGGCCGCGACCTGAGGCTCGGTGAAGATCACCCGCGGCGTGATGGCGCCGTCCCAGCTCGCCCGGCGGTCTCGGTTCATGATCACGTCGGAGGCGATCCGAGCCTGATACTTCCCCGCGTGGGTCAGCAGCGCGCGGCCGTTGACATCGCCGATCGCGTAGAGCCAGTCGCGTCCGGGGACCCGCATGCGATCGTCGACCTGGATCGTGGCCCCCGGCTCGAGGTCGATCGTCTCGAGCCCGAGGTCCTCGGTGTGCGGCCGACGGCCGACCGCGACCAGCAGCTCGTCGCTGCGCAGGACGCTCTCGTCGTCGAGCGTGAGCTCAAAGCTGCCCTCGCCGTCGCGGGCGGCGGCGGTGGCCCGAACCCCGACGCGTATGTCAACGCCTCGATCACGCAGCGTGGCGCTCACCTGCTCGCCGGCGAACGGCTCCTCGCGCGAGAGCAGCCGCGGGAGCCCCTCGACCACCGCGACCTCCGAGCCGAGTGACGACCATGCCTGGGCGAGCTCGCAGCCGACCACGCCGCCGCCGAGGATCGTCAGGCGTGCGGGCACCTGCTTGGCTGTCGTCGCCGCGCGGTTGGTCCATGGCGCAAGCTCCCGGAGCCCGTCGATCGGCGGTATCGCCGCACCGCTCCCGACGGCGATCACGACGGCCCGGCGCGCGGACACGAGCTGATCGCCGATTCGCACCCTTCGCTCGCCATCGAAGCGGGCCTGGCCGCGGATGAGCGTGATTCCGCGGTCCTCCAGCCAAGGGAGCTGAGCCGAATCGTCGAGTGAGTGGATCACCTCGTCACGACGCCTGAGCACGGCGTCTACCTCGACGCCGCCGGAGACGGCCTCGCTGGTTCCCGGGACCCGCCGCACCTCATCCAGCAGTTCCGCGGGCCGCAGCAGCGCCTTCGACGGCATGCAGGCATAGAACGAGCACTCGCCGCCCACAAGCTCGCGCTCGATCAGCACGACGTCGAGGCCCTCCCCGGCCAGGCGCCCGGCGCACACCTCGCCGGCGGGGCCGGCGCCGACCACGATCACGTCATGTTCGGTCACCGGCATCGGAACGAGTCTCGCTTGGCCGTGGGCGCGCTCCGCATCGGACGACTACGGTAATGGAATCGACCGCCCGGCTGGGCCGACTCTGGTGTAGATCAGCTTGAAGTCCTCACTCCAGCTCGTACCGTCAGCGCTGGTCTCCCAGCGACCGTCGATGGTCTGACCATCATCGCTGAAAGTGCCCGTGAACCGCTGCGAGAAGTCAAGCGGCGAGAAGTCCTCGGCTGTTCTCGTGAGCTCCCAGACCCGGTCGCCGAAGCTCATCTCATACACGCGCGCCACGCCCCGTGAGTCGAAGTAGTGCTGCAGATAGCGTCCGCGACGCTCGTTGAAGCCAATGATCGCGATGCCGTCGGGAGCGGCCGGGTGCGGCACCTCCCAGCGCTGAACAAGAAAGCGGCCGCCGGCCAGCCACTCGAACGTCGTCCGTCCGAGGACATCGGACCGAGGCGTGCCTGCGAACAGGGCCTCCATGCTCCACTCACCGATGAATGAGTCGAGCGATTCCTGCGGCTGCCGGCTACCGGATTCCATGGAGGGGCTTCTCCTTGCGGTCGGAATGGTCGTCGAGAACCTGGACCGCGATCGGCGCCCAGGCTCACTCGGCCTGCGAGGCCTGGTGGCCTGCGGAGCTCGGCGGACGGAAATCGCAGCGTTGAGGGTTTTTGCAGAGGTTTAAGAGGTAATGAGAACTAACAGTGCGGCAGCTTCGTTTCAGAACATCGGTCAGCAAGATCCTGGTACACGGACGGGCGGGGGCGTTGCTGACTGTGTCGGTTGTTCTCGGACTTGCGTTTCCCGCCGGGGCACTCGCGGCGAGCGGGCCTAGCGGCGTCGTTGGCGGCCCCGTCTCGCAGGTGACCGCCCCGATGGCGCAGGCGGCGGCTCCGGTCGTGAAGGCGGCGGCGGCTCCGGTCGTGAATGCGGCGGCACCGGTCGTGAACGCGGCGGCGCCGGTCGTGAATGCGGCGGCGCCGGTAGTGAATGCGGCGGCGCCGGTCGTGAATGCGGCGGCCGCGCCTCTCGTGCAGGCGGCGGCTCAGGCACTGGCGCCCGCCACCAAGACTCTCACGCCCGGCAGGATGATCCCGGCGCCGATCATCGGGGCGGCTGGACCCGTCACCCCGACAGCTGGACCCGGCACGCCTAGGAGCGCTCGACTGCTCGCGCCGGTCGCGCGTACGGGTTCACCGGCGATTGAGGCGCCGCGCACATTCGTGCCTCTCGTCAAGGTCGCAGCCGAGCCCACGCGCCGCACGAC
>DATCNP010000141.1:0-1539 GCA_036565205.1 Solirubrobacteraceae bacterium
GCCACGAAGTCATCGGACATCACGTAGGCGCTCAATCGATGCGCCAGGAGGCGGAGGGGTCGCCTGCGCCAGTGTTGCTCCTATGTCAAGGCGGGGCTCGCTTTCAGTGTGTTGAAGACGGTCCGGGCGAGGAGTCGTTTGAGGCAACGGATCGCTTCGCGTTTGCTCTTGCCTTCGGCTTGTTTGCGTTCGAGGTAAACGCGGGCGGCGGGGTAGTAGCGTGACTGCGTGATCGCGATCCGGTAGAGCGCGGCGTTCAGTTGCCGGTTGCCGCCGCGGTCGAGTCGGTGCCGCTGGTTTTTGCCTGAGCTTGCTTCGAGTGGTGCGACGCCGCTGTGGCGTGCGAGTTGGGCGTCGGTTTTGAAGCGGCTGATCGGGCCGATCTCGGCGAGCAGCTTCGCCGCCGTGATGGCGCCGCAGCCGGGGAGCTCGAGCAACGCCGGCGCGACCGCAGCCGCCCGCTGTTCCAGTTCCTGGTCGAGCTCGGCGATCGCCCGACTCAGCGAGCGACAGCGGTTGACGAGCTCACGTGCGATCCGCACCTGGACGTCCTGCTCACGCCGTGTCAGCCAGCGGCCGACGCGCTCGAGGTGACTGGCACGGTCGAGTCTCCGCAACGGGACGACCAGGGTCGGGTCGAGCTCGTGCAGGTGCCAGCGCAGCCGCTGCTGAGTTCGCCGCCGCTCGTCGACGAGATCGTCACGATGGTCAACCAGCAGCTTGATCTCGCGATGGACATGCTCACCTGGCTGCGGCCGCGGCAGGTCCGGCTCGCGCAATGCCGCCCTGGCGACCGCGAGCGCGTCGATCGGGTCCGACTTCCCGCGCACCCTGCCGGCGCGGCGTTCCGGCACCGTCAGCTTCGGCGAGACCCGCACCAGCTCCTCGCCCAAGCCGAGCAGCTGCCGCTCCAGCCACGGCGTCAAGAGCCTGCAGTCCTCGATCGCCCACAGCCGCACTGCATCGAGCGCTGACGCCCAGCCGATCAGCTCGTCGCTGCCGACCGCCACCGTCCGCTCGTCGAGCATCCGGCCGGCCTCATCGACCGCGACCGCGGTCACCGACTGCTTGTGTACGTCCACTCCGATCACGATCATCTAGCTCGCCTCCAATTGCCGTTGGGGGCGACCGGCGAACGGACAGACCTCAATCGAGGCGAAAGCCACGCTCCTATCAGGTCACGTTCGACGGTCTCGGTCGGCGGCGGCGACACAACACTGGAAAGTCAGACCATTCACGGGACGACATTCGGAATCGAGTCAGCCGCCGCCGATCGAGTCTGCGCTACCCATCGGACGCAACCACCGACCGAGAATGACATTGAGTTCGGGGATGTCCCTTGAGCGGCGGGACATTTCGGCTGCCCGATCCGCTTCAGCCCGCTTGGTTGATCGGGAGACTGGGGTGAGGCGGGCCTCGGTGGAGGACCAGTCTCGCCCCGGCGACGGATACGGCTTGCGTGCCCTTGCTTCCGCCCGCGCGGTAGGTCAGCGTGATGCTGCGGTTAACACCGGCCCGTCACCGTGCGCCGCTTAGCGG
>DATCNP010000142.1:0-10049 GCA_036565205.1 Solirubrobacteraceae bacterium
GGGAGGAGCGCGACGCGGTGAAGAAGCTGGGTCTGGTGTGAATGTGAGAGCCGGACGCCCCCGTGCGCGTCCGGCTCGGCCGCGGCAGTCTGGTGCCCCGAGTCAAAAATTGGATGGCAGCCCCGCGGCGTCTGACCGCGCCTGGACCCACCCGCCCGGCGCAGGTACTTCAGTACCTGCTTGCCGTGCGTGCGGCCCCAGCCACGCCCAGCCACGCCCAGCCACGCCCAGCCACTCCCGAGACTGCTGATTAATTTCCGAATCGGGCCACTAGTCTCGGGTGCGATGCCGGCTGGTCGACGAATTCCTTGTGCGCTCTCGATCGCCGGGTCGGACTCGGGAGGCGGTGCGGGAATTCAGGCCGACCTGAAGGCGTTCGCGGCCTGCGGGGTCCACGGGACGACGGCGATCACCGCTGTGACCGCCCAGAACACGGTCGCGGTCAGCGCGATCCACCCGATCCCGGCCGAGATGATCGTGGCTCAGGTGCGCGCGGTCAGCGAAGACATCGAAATCGACGCGGTCAAGATCGGGATGCTGGGGACGGCGGACACGATCGGCGCCGTGGAGCGTGCGCTCGACGAGCTTCCGGCCGGGATCCCGGTCGTGCTCGATCCGGTGATGGTCGCGGAAGCGGGCGCCGAGCTGCTTGAGCCCAGCGCGATCGAGGCGTTGATCCAGCTGCTGCTCCCGCGGGTGACCGTGCTGACACCCAACGTGCCTGAGGCTCGAGCGCTGCTCGCGCATTCGGAGACGGCGCGCCGGGCGGCAGGCCTGGCGGACGTGGACGCGGTGCGAGGCGCCGATGCCGAGACACTGGCTCGCGGAATCCATGCGCTCGGCCCGGATGCGGTCGTGGTCACCGGCGGTCATCGCGATCACGCGACCGACGTGTTCTTCGACGGCGTGCAGTTGGTCGATCTGCCCGGTGAGCGCTTTCCGGACGGCGCTGCCCACGGTTCCGGCTGCACGCACTCCTCGGTGCTGGCGGCGCGGCTGGCCTGGGGCGATCAGCCGCTCGAGGCGGCGCGGCGCGCGAAGTCGATGGCGTCGGAGGCGGTCCGGAGCGGCATCCGCGAGCTCGGCGCCGGGGCGGGTCCGGTGGACGTGCTCGGACTCGGGCCGGAGTTCCGGGCCGCCGGCCGCACCGGGCCGGCCTGATACCGCCGCCGCCCCCGGCTCGGAAACCGGCGCTGCTCTGACATAATCGCGGAGTGCGCTTCCTCCGGATGAAGCCTGGGCATGGAGAGGTCCTGATCGCAGAGGGCGATGTGGAGCTGGCTGAGGACGAGCAGCGCCTGATCGAGGAGTTTCGCCGCCAGCTCGATGGGGGCCTGTGGGCCGCGGTGCCGCAGACCGATGGCGAGGGCCGCCGGCAGGCGCAGATGGTCAAAACCTTTGAGGACGTCCCCCGGAATGCCGACCGCGTGATCTTCTTCCCGCGGGCGGCCGGTGGCCGATAGGTTGGCCGCGCCTTGCTGCTGGCGCTAGCGGCGACGGCGCTTGTGGCCTTGGCGCTTCTGTCCGAGGAGCTACTGCCGCGGGTCGAGGAGGCTTGGTCCCGGCATCGCGCCCGCCGGCAGCGTGCGCCGGTGACTCCGTATGACCCTGGGCGCGAGCGACGCGCCGAGCAGCGGGCGCGGATGCTGCTGCGCTCGTGCGTGAACGAGGAGGAGTGGGGGATGTACCGGGACCTGGGGTTCATCCGGGTCTGGGGCACGCTGTCCGACGGGCCCGAACACGCCGGCGGCACCGGCGGGGCGCCATATGCGTATCTGATCTACCCGCACCGTTCGATCGTCGCCTACCTCGCGCAGACCCACCGGTTGCTGAACGAGTACTGCGTCGCGTTCCCCGACGAGTCGAAACCCTACGGAAGCGCGCGACTTCCCGACTCCGACGATGTGCTGGCCAAGTGGATGGCCCTGACCGGCGATGAGCGGCGATTGATCTCGACCGCGAACATGCACCTACCCGGACGTCAGCTCGATCCGGCACGGGTCAAGCGCGACCTATGGCGCCTCTCGCAGTGGGAGCGAGCCCGAATGCGCGACAGCTCTCGCGGCTCGGCCGGCACCCCGCTGGACACCGCGGGCTGAGCGCGTTCCCGCCTGCTGGCCGCACGCCGCCGGCTGAAACCCAGTGGGGCGGCGCGCCGTCGCAGGAACGCCTCGGCTCGCTACAGTTCCCGCCCCGATGGCACCCCCCTCCGGCCTTGACCCCAAGCACCGCAGCCGCGCGCTGACCGAAGGCCCCGAGCGCGCTCCGGCACGGGCCTACCTGAAGGGGATCGGGTACGACGACGAGGCTCTCTCCCGTCCGCTGGTCGCGGTGGCCAACACGTGGATCGAGACGATGCCGTGCAACTTCCACCTCCGCTCGCTGGCGGCGAGGGTCAAGCAGGGGATCCGCGCCGCGGGCGGGACGCCTATGGAGCTCAACACGATCGCGATCTCCGACGGGATCACGATGGGGACGGCCGGCATGCGGGCCTCGCTGGTGAGCCGCGAGCTGATCGCCGACTCGATCGAGATCGTCTGTGACGCGCATGCGTTCGACGCCGTGATCGCGCTGAGCGGATGCGACAAGACGATCCCCGGCACTGTGATGGCGCTCTGCCGGCTGGATCTGCCGTCGGTGATGCTCTACGGAGGATCGATCCTCCCCGGTCACTACAAAGGCGAGCGGATCACGATCCAGGAGGTGTTCGAGGCCGTCGGCGCACACGCGGCGGGCAGCATCACCGACGCCGAGCTGACCGCGATCGAGGAGGCCGCATCGCCCGGCGCCGGGGCGTGCGGCGGCCAGTTCACCGCCAACACGATGGCGATGGCGTTCGAGGTGCTGGGAATCTCGCCGGCGGGTTTCTCGATGGTCCCGGCCGTCGACCCGCGCAAGTCCGACGTCGCCGAGCAGGCCGGGCGCCTCGTGATGGACGTACTCGAGCGCGGCCTGCGGCCCCGGGAGATCGTCACTCGCGAGAGTCTCGAGAATGCGATCGCCGCGATCGCCTGCAGCGGCGGATCGACCAACGGCGTGCTTCACCTGCTGGCGATCGCCAATGAGATGGGGATCGAGCTCTCGATCGACGACTTCGACCGGATCAGCGAGCGCACGCCCCTGCTCTGCGACCTGAAGCCGGGCGGGCGCTTCGTGGCCCCGGACCTTTACGAGGCCGGCGGCGTTCCGCTCGTGATCAAGCGCATGAAGGATGCCGGCGTCCTGCACGAGCGTGCGATCACCGTCACCGGCCAGACGGTCGGCGAGCTGGCCGACGCTGCGCAGGAGACGGAGGGGCAACAGGTCGTCCGGCCGCTCGAAGATCCGATCATGGACACCGGCGGTCTCGCGATCCTCCACGGCAACCTGGCCCCCGAGGGCTGCGTCGTCAAGCTCGCCGGCTACGAGCGCCGTCGCCAGAGCGGACCGGCACGCGTGTTCGAGTCCGAGGAGGACGCGATGGCAGCCGTCGCTGCGCGCGAGATCAACCGTGGCGACGTGATCGTGATCCGCAACGAGGGGCCGGCCGGCGGTCCCGGCATGCGCGAGATGCTCGCCGTGACCGCTGCGCTAGTCGGGCATGGACTCGGCGAGCACGTGGCGCTGATCACCGATGGCCGGTTCTCCGGCGCGACCCGTGGCCTGATGGCCGGCCATGTCGCCCCGGAGGCGTGTCGTGGCGGTCCGATCGGAGCCGTCCGCGACGGCGACGAAATCACGCTCGACGTGACCTCCCGCCGGCTCGACGTGGCGCTATCCGATGAGCAGATCAAGGTCCGGCTCGAGCAGTTCCGGCCGCCGGAGCGTCCCTACCCTGGGGTCGCCCTGTCGAAGTACGCAAAGCTCGTCTCGAGCGCCGCCCAGGGCGCTGTCACGCGCTAGCGCCAACCTGCCGCCGACGTGGAGCTTTCGGGCCAGAATCTGTCCTAACCCTCTCATCCGACCTCGGTCGGTGAAAGCAGAGTTGCAGACGGCGATAACAGCGCGGCTGTTGCTTGATCACGCTCGGCTGCTCGCTAGCATGCTGCGCCAGGGTTATCCGTAGTGTCGAACCTATCTCAGCTCCGCTCGACCATTGGTCGTGACACGATGTCCGCGACGGCGGGTGACGGGTCCATGGCCGTGATCGCGTCCGCCCGATGAAGCGATACGCGATAGCCGGAGGGACGCTGCTGATCGTCGCGATCATCGCGGTCGGGGCCGTGATCCTCGTCTCGGCCCACGCCAGCCTGGCGTCTGGCTCAGACGGCCTGGCAAAGGTTGCGATGCCGCTCGGCGGTGGCTCGATCGAGCGTGTCAGCGCGGTCACGGGTCCGCACAGCCAGCCCGTGCCGGTCGAAGTCAGGGGGGATGAGATCTGGCCGCGGAACCTGATTCCCGCCAATCAGCGGCTTTTGCTCGATGTCGTGGTCAAGCGCCCGGGCTGGGTGTCGTGGCTCGCCGGAGGCACCGAGCACCTTCACCTCTCGCTGACCACGCCGGTTGCCGGCCTGCGTTCGCACTACCTGACAGTGTCGGGTGGCGGGCCGCTCAAACTGCGCTTCAAGGCTCCGATCCGGGTCTATTCCTTCGGGCAGCCCGGGCACCTGCACCGCTACGTGCTCGCGCACCCGCAGAGTGTGGTCGGGATTCCGCGGGGCGGCCCGGCCGGCACGGTGTTCGTGTCCGCTGCGCCACGTGCCTGGGAGCGCTCACCCGCGGTGCTCGTGAGCTGGTTCCCGGCCGGCGCCGCCGGCAGTGCGGTGGCGAGCCCCGCGCCAGGCACGACAATCACGCCCGGGACACCGCTCACGCTCACGTTCTCCAAGCCGATCCGTGCCGCGCTCGGCTCGCAGCGCCCGCCGGTCTCGCCTGCAGCTTCGGGCTCATGGCAGACGGTCAACAGCCACACGATCAGATTCGTGCCCACCGGGTATGGCTACGGCCTCGGGGCGAAGGTCACGGTTGCGCTGCCGCACGGCATGCAGCTCCTCGGCGGCCATCACGCGGGGACGTTCGACGGCGGCGTGTGGACGGTTCCGGGGGGTTCGACGGTGCGCCTCCAGCAGATGCTGTCGCTACTGAATTATCTGCCGCTGAAGTTCAACTACCGGGGCCCGGGCGTCGGCCTGACACCCCAGGCGCAGCTGTCGGCCGCGATCGCGCCACCGGCGGGCACGTTCGCCTGGCGCTACCGGAACACGCCCAACACGCTGCAGAACATGTGGCAGCCCGGTGCCTCTGGGACCGTCACCAAGGGCGCGCTGATGGCGTTCGAGACCGATCACGGGCTCGCAGCCGACGGGATCGCCGGTCCGGCGGTGTGGCGCACGCTGATCGATGCGGTCGTGAGTGAACACCGCTCGTCGTTTGGCTACACATTCGTCTCGGTCAACGAGGCAACCCAGTCGCTGGAGCTCTGGCACAACGGCCGCACCGTGCTGCACACGCCCGTGAACACCGGGATCCCGTCCGCCCCGACGGCCAGGGGAACGTTCACGGTCTACGAGCACCTTCCCGTGACGACGATGAGCGGCACCAACCCCGACGGCAGCCACTACAGCGACCCCGGCATCCCGTGGGTCAGCTACTTCAACGGCGGCGACGCGTTGCACGGGTTCACCCGCGCTCAGTTCGGCTTCCCGCAGAGCCTCGGCTGTGTCGAGATGCCGATCGGTGCGGCCGGCCAGGTCTACCCATTCACCCCGATCGGGACGCTGGTGCACGTAGCCTGACGGCCCGAGGCGCCGTCCCGCGGTCCGTGATCGTGGATCCGCTCCGAACAGGGCAGACCCGCAAGACGCCGAATAGCCCACCACCACGTGATGAGCGTCACCGCAGAACAGCCGCCACCGCCGTCCGCGGCATCGGAGCTCCAGAGGGCATGGAGTAACGCGCTCGATGCCTTCGACCGGGATCTCCGCCGCCGCGCCGTAGCCTCGAAGACGCTCAAGGCCTACGGGATCGACGGCGCACAGTTCGCGGCCTGGGCCAGCGCCAACGAGCTGGCGCCGCGACAGGTCGAGGTGCGGGCGCTGCGGCGGTATGCAGCCAGCCTGACGGCGCGGGGCCAGGCGCCGGCGACGGTCGCGCGCAAGCTGGCGGCACTGCGGGGGATGTTCCGTGCCCAGGTCGAGCTCGGCGAACGGGCCGAGAACCCGGCCGAGCTGGTGAGCTCGCCGAAGAAGCGCCAGCGGCTGCCCCGCGTCCTGAAGGTCGGCGAAGTGGCGGCGCTGCTCGACCGGATACCGGCAACCACGCCCCTGGGGCTCCGCGACCGGGCGATGTTCGAGCTCGCCTACGCCTCGGGCCTGCGCGCCGAAGAGCTCGTGACCCTCGAGGTCGAGTCGATTGACTTCGACTCCGAGGCCGTGCGAGTCGAGGGTAAGGGCGGCAAGACCCGGCTCGTGCCGGCCGGCGAGCACGCGTTGGCGGCGCTCGAGCGCTACCTGGCGCGCGGCCGACCGAATCTCGCCGCCGGGCAGACACGCGCGCTGTTCCTCTCGCGCTCCGGGCGGCGGCTCAGCACGTCTGACGTCCGCCGGCGGCTCAGGGGGTGGGCGCGCGTGGCATCCTCAGGCGCCCCGGCGCTCGCGGGCGCCCATCCGCACGCGCTTCGCCACTCGTTCGCGACGCATCTGCTCGAGGGCGGTGCTGATCTGCGCTCGATTCAGGAGCTGCTCGGGCACGCCAGCATCTCGACGACCCAGGTTTACACTCGGGTAGAGTCGGCGCGCTTGCGCTCGGCCTATCGAGGCTCACACCCTCGCGCGTAGCGACTGATCGGGGGAGATTGGAAACCAACGTCAAAGCGATCGAGCTGCAGGACCTGTGGAGGCGATACAAGTCATCGGGGGACGAACGGGCTCGCGAGCGGCTGGTAGTCGCGTACTCGCCACTGGTCAAGTACGTGGCCGGGCGAATGGGCTCAGGACTCCCTGCGCACGTTGAGGAATCCGACCTCATCTCATACGGCCTCGGCGGTCTGATCTCCGCCATCGCGCGCTTCGACCTGACGCGGGAGATCAAGTTCGAGACGTACGCGATCACCCGCATTCGCGGGGCGATCATCGACGAGCTGCGGACGCTCGACTGGGTGCCACGCTCGGTTCGCGCGCGAGCTCGCGAGTTCGAAAGAGCCAACATGAAGCTCGAGGCGCGGCTCCAGCGTGCCCCGACCGACGAGGAGATGGCCGCCGAGCTCGAGATCAGCGTCGACGCATTCCAGGAGTCGCTGCTGCAGATCTCGAATTCGACCATCGTCGCGCTCGACGAGCTCTGGAACGTGTCGGATTCAAGCGGCGATCAGGTCTCGCTGCTGGACACGCTCCCGGACCACGGCGCGCCTGATCCCCAGGTGCTGGTGGACCAGAGTGAGCTGCGCGACCGGATCGCCGATGCGATCGCCGCACTACCCGAGCGCGAGAAGCTCGTGGTCGCGCTGTACTACTACGAGAACCTGACCCTACGGGAGATCGGCGAGGTTCTCGGGGTGACGGAATCGCGCGTGTCCCAGCTCCACACCAAGGCCGTCCTGCGCCTGCGTTCCAAGCTCGCCGGCGAGCTCGACTAGGGCCTCGCCGCACACCTGGGCAGCCTGCGGTTTCCGAACCCTGAGCGAGCCTGTAAGGTCGCACTCTCGGACGCCCAAGAGAGAGGAGACTCCATGCACAAGGCGGCGGATCGGATCCGCAACGTTGCGCTCGTCGGCCATCGCGGCAGCGGCAAGACATCGTTGCACGAGGCCCTCCTGTTTCAAGCCGGCGCCGTGAACCGGCTCGGGTCCGTGGTCGAAGGCACGACTACGTCCGACGCGGATCCGGACGAGAAGTCCCGGCAGATGTCCATTTCCGCCTCGCTCGCGTCGTTCGAGTGGCAGCAGCGGAAGGTCAACCTGCTCGACACCCCGGGCGACTCCAGCTTCATCGCCGACGCGCTCGGGGCTCTGCGCGTGTGCGAGTCGGCCGTGTTCGTCGTCAACGCCGTGATGGGCGTCGAAGTGCACACGATCCGCCTCTGGCAGCGCGCCCAGGAGCTCGACCTGGCGCGGCTGCTGTTCGTCAACATGCTCGACCGCGAGCGCGCCGACTTCTTCAGGACACTCGAGGCGCTCAAGGCGGCGTTCGGCCAGCACGTGGTGGCGACCGAGATCCCGATCGGGTTCGAGCACGAGATCACCGGCCTGGTCGATCTCGTCGACATGAAGGCCTACGAGTACGCGGCCACGAATCCGCCGACGCGCGAGAACTGCACCGAAGTCCCGATTCCCGAACACCTCCAAGCGCAGGCCGAGGAGTACCGCGAGAAGCTGATGGACGAGGTGAGCGAGTCATCCGACGCGCTGATGGAACGCTACCTCGAGGGCGAGGAGATCTCCCACGAGGAGATCGTCGCCGCGCTCAAAGAGGGCACGAACCACGGCGCGCTGTTCCCAGTCACCTGCGGTGTGGCCACGCGCAACCTCGGCACCAACCGGCTGCTGGACGCGATCGTCGAAGATCTCCCCTCGCCGGTCAAGCACGGCGGGCTCGAGGTCGGCGAGCTGATGCTCGAGCCGCTCGAGGACAGGGAGCTGTTCGCCTACGTGTTCAAGACCCGCGCCGATCCCTTCGCCGGGCGGATCAACCTGTTCCGCGTCTACCAGGGAGTCCTCAAGCAGGACTCCCAGGTACTCAACACGCGGACCCACACCAAGGAGCGGATCGGTCAACTCGTGAGCTTCGAGGGCAATAACACCGGTCACGAGACCGAAACCGGACCGGGCGACATCGGGGGAGTGGCGAAGCTCAAGGAGACGAGGGCCGGCGACTGGCTGGCGTCGCGTGACGAGCGGATCGCGATGCCCAGCATCAAGCTGCCCGCACCGGTGATGGCCTTCGCCGTCGAGCCCAAGAGCAAAGGCGACGAGGACAAGGTCTTCACCTCGCTGCGCCGGCTTCAGGAGGAGGACCCGACGATCGACCTGCACCGGGACCCCCAGACCGGCGAGCAGATCGTCGCCGGCCTGTCACAGGTCCACGTCGAGGTGATCGTCGAGCGGCTGAAGTCACGGTTCGGGGCCGAGGTCAAGCTCAAGCCGCCGCGGGTGCCCTACCAGGAGACGATCCGCAAGCCGGCCAAGGCCCACGGTCGGCACAAGAAGCAGACCGGCGGGCGGGGGCAGTTCGGCGACTGCCGCATCGAGATCGAGCCGCTCGCGCCCGGCAGCGGGTTCGAGTTCGTCAACGCGATCAAGGGCGGCGTGATCCCCACCGGCTTCATCCCCGCGGTGGAGAAGGGCGTGCTCGAGGCGATGACCGAGGGCGTTGTCGCCGGGTTCCCGGTCAAGGACGTCCGCGTGCGCCTGTACGACGGGTCCTACCACACGGTCGACTCGTCGGAGATGGCGTTCAAGGTTGCAGGATCGCTTGCAATGCGCCAGGCGCTGGAGCAGGCCACGCCGGTGCTGCTCGAGCCGATGATGCTGGCGACCATCTCCGCCCCAGAGGACTCCGTGGGCGACGTGATCGGCGATCTGAACTCGCGGCGCGGCCGGCCGCTCGGGATGGAGCCGACCGGTGGCGGAATGACCGAAGTGAAGGCTGAGGTGCCGATGTCGGAACTGCTCTCCTACGCACCAGACCTTCGCTCGATCACCGGCGGGCAGGGTGAGTTCACGATGGAGTTCCTGCGCTACGAGGAGGTCCCGACGCACCTCGCATCGAAGGTCGTCGACGAGGCTCGAGCCGAACGCGAGGCAGTGAAGGCGTAGTACGCTCGGGCCGTGAGCACCAAGTCGATCAGCACCTCGATCCCTCATTCCGCCTGCGACGTGTGCGGACGGACGCTGCTGCGCGGTGAGCGCGCGGACGTCTACCTCAGCGGCGGCTCGCGGCGCTCTGTGTGCGAGCTCTGCGTCTCGCGTGCGGTGCATGGCGGCTGGATCCGCGAGGGCACGGTTCCCGAGTACGGCGAAGAGGACTCGCGGGTCGACCGGCGCCGCTCGCTGCTGAGCCGACTGCGCTCACGACGCGATTCGGCCGACGGCGAAGCCCACGCCGGCGCGGAGCAGAGCAACGGCGACGCACGTC
>DATCNP010000143.1:0-20006 GCA_036565205.1 Solirubrobacteraceae bacterium
GCCCCGCACCGTCGCAACCCCAACCCCCAACCCCCGAGCACAACCGCCTCCCTCACCCTTCCACGGTCACGACCGCCAGCGCCGCGACCCCCTCCTCGCGCCCGACGAAGCCCATCCCCTCGCCGCGCGTGGCCTTGACGCTGACGTGATCGATACCGACGCCGAGCGCCGAGGCCAGCGTCTGGCGGATCCGCTCCCGGGCGGGCGCCAGCCCTGGTCGCTCGAGCAGCACGGTCGCGTCGACGTGGGCGACGCGGAATCCGGCTCCTACGACCGTCCCCACGGTCCGGCGCAGCAACTCGATCGAGTCGGCGTCCCGGTAGCGCTCGTCGGTGTCGGGAAAGTGATCGCCGATGTCCCCGAGCGCACAGGCGCCAAGCAGCGCATCGATTATCGCGTGGGTCAGGACGTCGGCATCCGAGTGGCCGCTCAGGCCGCGATCGTGCTCGAGTTCGACCCCGCCGATCACCAGCCGCCTCCCGGCCACGAGCCGGTGAGAGTCGTAGCCGATCCCGGTCGTGGTGCTCACACCGGTCGCCCGCCGATCATCAGCTCGGCGATCCGCAGGTCCTCTGGAGTCGTGACCTTCAGGTTCAACTCCTCGCTGGGCAGCAGCCGCACCGTCCCGCCCGAGCGCTCGACCAGCCAGGCATCGTCCGTGGCGGCGGCCAGGTCCTCCGCGGAAGCGCCGCTGAGCGCCCGAGTCAGCGCTGCCAGGGTGAACACCTGCGGGGTCTGGACCGCCCACAACCGAGCCCGGTCGACCGTTCGGGCCACGGTGCGCCCATCAGCGGCCGCCTCCTTGATCGTGTCGGCCACCGGGGCCGCGGCGATCACCGCGGCGGCTCCCGAGCTTGCCAACTCCCTCAGCGCCCGCTCGAACAGCGCCGTACTGGCGAGCGGCCGAGCGGCATCGTGGACGATCACCGGGTCTCCCTCACCGGAGGCCGCGAGCGCCTCCCGCACCGACAGCGAGCGCACCTCACCGCCGGCGACCGCGACCGTTCCAGCCGGGGCGCACGCGAGCTCGTCGGCCGGGAGCGCGACGACTATCCGTTCGACTCCCGGCACCGCGCGCAGGGCGTCGACGCTCCACTCCAACATCGGCCGGCCCGCAAGTGTGAGGAGCGCCTTGGGCCGGCCGGACCCAAGGCGCTCGCCACGTCCTGCGGCCACGATCAACGCGACCGCCATTGCCACGCCGGGTCGCGCCTACTTCGCCGCGACCGCCACCTTTCCGTTCCCGTTGGAGGACTCGGACAGCAGACCGTAGATGTGCTCATCGACCTCCTGCTCGTCCATCTCGAGGGCGTACATCAACTCGGATGCGAGGATCTTCTTGGCCCGGGTGAACATCTGCTTCTCCCCGGTCGAGAGGCCCTTCTGGGCCTCGCGGATCGCGAGGTTGCGCACCACTTCGGCCAGCTCGTAGATGTCGCCGGTCTTGATCTTGTCGCGATTGTGCTTGAAGCGGCGATTCCAGTTCTTGGGCATCTCGGAGCACTCGTCCTGAAGCACCGCGAGCACCTTCTTGACCGTCTCCTCATCGATCACGCGGCGTAGGCCGGCGAGCGCCGCGTTCTCGGTCGGGACCATGACGGTCATGTCGTTGTGGAGGATCTTGATCGTGAGGTACTCACGACTCTCCCCGAGGACATCCTTGACTTCCTTGCGGAGCACCTTGCCCGCGCCATGATGCGGATACACGACGTTGTCGCCGATCTCGAACTCCACATGCGGCAGCTCGGGCGGTACAAGGTCATCCAGCTGCTCTTCCATTAGCTCTGTGATGGTGTCCTCCTCTGTCCGTGCCGGATGGGTCCAGGGACCCGTGCGGCTTTCAAACTACGTCTGCAGATAACGATCAACGAGGTTGATCTCCTGCTGGCGGCGAAGGCCCTCGCGGATGTCCTTCGCCCGGATGTCGCCGACTCCGTCGACGGTCTCCAGCTCGCCATCGGTGGCGGCGAGCAACTCCTCGAGTCCCCCGAACTCAGTCACGATCCGCTGCACGACGAGCTTGGGCAGGCGAGGTATGCGACCCAGGATGCGGAATCCGCGCGGAGAGACGGGATAGTCAAGCGTGTTCAGCTTGCGGTCGTAGCTGAGCAGCTCGGCCAGCCGCCCGAAGTCGAGCAGGTCCTGATGGGGCAGGCGAACCAGCTCGTGCAGCGCGGTCGCGAAGCTCTCGTCGGTGTCCTCGGCCAAGTAGTCGTGGACGAGCGCGGCCTTGTCGGCGGCAACTCCGACCATCGTCTCGTCGAGCTGCATCTCGATCAGCCGCCCCTCGGTCCCGAGCTCGACGATGTAGCGCTCGATCTCGACCGCCATTCGCGTCACCAGCTCGGCTCGCTGGAGCACGGTCAGCACGTCGTGCAAGGTCACGCCGCCCTCGAACTCGAGCGCGGTCAGGCGAGTCGAGACCTGGTCGAGGCGGCTGCGGTACTTGTCGAGCGTGGCCAGCGCCTGGTTGGCCTTGGCCAGCACGACCGGGATGTCCTCGAGGATGTACTTCAGCCCGTCGACATAGAGCGAGACGACTTCGCGCCGCTCCGATACCGCCACCACGAGGGCGTCGGCCTGCTTGGAGACCCGCTCGGCGGTCCGGTGGCGGGTCCCCGTCTCGAGCGTCAGGATCGTCGGGTCCGGGGTCAGCTGGACGTTGATGTGGGCGATCTTGGTCGCGTTGGAGCTGAGCACGATCGCTCCGTCCATCTTCGCCAGCTCGTAGAGGAACGCCGGCGAGTAGTCGAGCTCGAGCCTGATCCCGCCCGAGAACAGGAACGCCAGCTCGTCCGCGTCGCCGATCACGATCAGGCCGCCGCTGTGGGCGTGGACGATGTTGTCGATGCCCTCGCGCAGCGCCGTTCCCGGCGCGACCATCTCGAGCGCCCTCATGATCCGGGGCTCTTGTCGAGACTCGAGCTCCTCTTTGAGCTCTTCCCCGGTGCGCGGCGGCATCGAGGCCAATTTTAGCCGCTCTTTTTTGCCTAACGCTTTGCGGCTGCCCCCCGCAAAGCCGATCGCCGCGCCGGAGGCGCTCAGGCGGCCCGCGCGATTGCCTCCGCTCCCCGGCCGAACGCGCTCGCGACGGCGCTCTTGACCGTCCTGTGGGCCTCCGGCTCGATCACCGGAGCGAGCCCGAACTTCAGTGCCTCGGTCAGTCTGCGCTCTGCGTGCGCGACCGTCCGCAACTCGCCGGTCAGGCCGAGCTCGCCAAAGCACGCCAGCGGTCGGCCCGGTGATCCCTCCAGGGCCGAGCGCTTGGCCGCACTCGCCACCGCGAGCGCGACCGCGAGGTCGGCGCCCGGCTCGTCGACCCGCAGTCCCCCGACCACGTTGACGAACACGTCGGCGGCGCCCAATCCGATGCCGGCGTGGCGACCGAGCACGGCCAGCACCAGCGCCACGCGGTTGCGATCGAGACCCGCGACCACGCGCCTGGGAGGCACCAGCTCGGAGGGCGAGACCAGCGCCTGGACTTCGACCAGCAGCGGTCGCGAGCCCTCCATCGCGCACAACACCACGCTTCCGGGCGCTCGCGTCGCTTCGCTCACGAACCGCGCCGAGGCGTCGAGCACCTCGACCAGGCCGCTGTCGCGCATCTCGAACACCCCGGCCTGGTTGGTCGATCCGAAGCGATTCTTGGTCGCGCGGACGGTGCGATAGGTGCGCTCACGCTCGCCCTCGAACTGAAGCACGCAGTCGACCAGGTGCTCGAGCACGCGTGGACCGGCGAGCGCCCCCTCCTTGGTCACGTGTCCGACCAGCAGCACCGCGATCCGCAGCTCCTTGGCCACGCGCATGATCTCGCCCGCGACCTCGCGCACCTGGCCGACCGACCCGGCGCCGCCCGAGAGTTCGCGTGAATGCAGCGTCTGTACCGAATCGATCACGCACACCTCGGGTCGCTCGTGCTCGAGCGTGGCCAGAACGGCGTGCAGGTCGGTCTCGGCGATCACCGGGATCGCCAGCGCGTCGCCGCCGCTCAGCCGCTCGGCGCGCAAGCGGATCTGGGCGGCGGACTCTTCGGCCGAGACGTACAGGGTCCGATGTCCGCCGGCGGCCAGGTTGGCCAGCGCCATCGTCGTCAAAGTCGACTTGCCGATTCCCGGTGCGCCCCCGATCACGATCAGCGACCCGGGGACGATGCCGCCGCCGAGCACGCTGTCAAGCTCGCCGATCCCGGTGCTCAGCCGCACCTGCTCGACCGCTGACACCGCCCCCAGCGCGACCGGCTCGACGCGGCGCGCACCGCGGTCCGCGCTGCCGAGCTTCGAACCGCCTCCGGTCACCGGCCGCGCCCGGGTCTCCTCGACGAGCGTGTTCCACTCGCCACAGCCCGGACAGCGGCCGGCCCAGCGCGCGGTCTCGTGGCCGCACGCCGAGCAGACGTGGATCGAGGTCGGTCTCGGCACCCTTCGTCGAGCCTACGACTCCCCCCGGCGGCATCGCCGGGCAGGGGCCGAATTGGTACCGATTTGGAACAGACCGCCGCGCTCAGGGCGCCGGAGGCTACTCGCCGTCCGGTGACTCGCCGTCCGGTGAGCCGGAGGCTACTCGCCGTCCGGTGAGCCCTCGGAACCAGAGGAGTCGGGCTCGGAAGCCTCGCCCTCCTCCTCGTCGGACGAGCCGCCCTCGGCACCCACTCCGACCGGAGTCGGCTTGGGAGCGGGCTCGATCACCGAGAGCTTGACCTCTTCCTCCTCGCCCGGCTCGGTTCCGCGGTCGACGACCACGGTCGAGCCCGACGGCACCTGGGCGCGCAGGACGAAGTCGGCCAGCGGGTCCTCGATGAAGCGCTGGATCGCCCGCCGTAGCGGCCGCGCGCCCATCGCCGGGTCCCAGCCCTTGTCCACGAGCATGTCCTTGGCGTCGTCGGAGAGCTCGAGCTGGAGCTCGCGGTCGGCCATCGACTCGCGGATCCGTCGCAGCAGCAGCTCGACGATCTCCTTGATCTCGTGCCGGGCCAGCTTGTGGAAGACGATCACCTCGTCGATCCGGTTCAGGAACTCGGGCCGGAAGACCTTCTTCAGCTCGCCCATGATCCGGTTCTTCATGTCGTCGTAGGTGATGCCCGTCTCATCATCGGAGACCGCGAACCCGAGCGGCGTGTTCCGAGCGATCTCGGAGGCGCCGATGTTCGAGGTCATGATCACGATGCAGTGGCGGAAATCGACCGTCCGGCCCTGGGCGTCCGTCAAGCGGCCGTCCTCGAGGATCTGCAACAGGATGTTGAACACGTCCGGATGGGCCTTCTCGATCTCGTCGAGCAGCAGCACGCTGTAGGGCTTGCGCCGTACGGCTTCGGTCAGCTGGCCGCCCTCGTCGTAGCCGATGTAGCCCGGAGGCGAGCCGACGAGCCGCGAGACCGCGTGCTTCTCCATGTACTCGGACATGTCGATCCGGATCATCGTGTCCTCGTCCCCGAACAGGAACTCGGCGAGCGTGCGTGCGAGCTCGGTCTTTCCGACGCCCGAGGGGCCGAGGAAGATGAACGAACCGGTCGGGCGCTTCGGGTCCTTGAGCCCGGCGCGCGAGCGCCGGATCGCCTTCGAGACGACCTCGATCGCCGGGTGCTGGCCGATCACGCGCTTGTGGAGCTCTTCCTCCATGCGCATCAGCTTCGCCGTCTCGGCCTCGGTCAGCTTGAACACCGGGATCCCGGTCCACATCGAGACGATGTCGGCGATCTCCTCCTCGCCGATCGACGGGCGCTCGGTCGATTCACCGGCCTCCCACTGGTCCCCGAGCTCGCGCTTCTTCTGCGTCAGCCGGCGCTCCTGGTCACGGAGGTTGGCCGCCTTTTCGAACTCCTGGGACTCGATCGCGTCCTCCTTCGCGCGACGGGTCTCCTCGATCTCGTCCTCGAGCTCGCGGTAGACCGGCGGCGAGGTCATCGACTTGATCCGCATCCGCGATGCGGCCTCGTCGATCAGGTCGATCGCCTTGTCGGGCAGGAAGCGGTCGGAGATGTAGCGGTCGGCGAGGTCCGACGCCGCCTCGAGCGCCTCATCGGTGATGTTCACCTTGTGGTGCTGCTCGTAGCGATCGCGCAGGCCCTTGAGGATCTGCACCGTCTCCTCGGTCGAGGGCTGGTCGACGATGATCTTCTGGAAGCGCCGCTCGAGCGCCGAGTCGCGCTCCAGGTACTTGCGGTACTCCTCGAGCGTCGTCGCGCCGACCGTCTGAAGCTCGCCGCGGGCAAGCGCGGGCTTGAGGATCGAAGCCGCGTCGATCGCGCCCTCGGCGGCGCCGGCGCCCACGAGGTTGTGGAGCTCGTCGATGAACAGGATGATGTCGCCGCGCTGGGTGATCTCCTTCATCACCTTCTTCAGCCGCTCCTCGAATTCTCCCCGGTACTTCGAGCCGGCGACCAGAGCCGCCAGGTCGAGCGTGTAGATCTGCTTGCCCTTCAGCAGCTCGGGGACGTCGGCATTGGTGATTCGCTGGGCCAGCCCCTCGACGACGGCGGTCTTGCCCACGCCGGGCTCGCCGACGAGCACCGGGTTGTTCTTGGTCCTCCGGGACAAAATCTGCATGATCCGCTCGATCTCGGTCTCGCGACCGACCACCGGGTCGAGCTTGCCCTCGGAGGCGAGCTTGGTCAGGTTGCGCCCGAACTGGTCGAGCAGCTTCGAGGATTTCTTGCCCTCGCCCTGCGCGGCAGGACCGGCGGCGCCAGAGCTCGAGCCGCGCTGGCGGCTGCCCGGGCCGGACAGCATCCGGATCACCTCGTTGCGAATCTTCTCCGAGTCGGCGTCGAAGTCGAGCAGGATCCGAGCCGCGACGCCCTCGTTCTCGCGCACCAGCCCGAGCAGGATGTGCTCGGTGCCGATGTAGTTGTGCCCCAGGCTCAGCGCCTCGCGCAACGCCAGCTCGAGCACCTTCTTGGCTCGCGGCGTGAACGGGATCTGCCCGGAGGTGACCTCCTCACCGGATCCGACGATCCGTACGACCTGCGCGCGCACGCGCTCCACGGTGATGTCGAGCGACTCCAAGACCCGGGCGGCGAGACCTTCTTCCTCGCGCAGCAGGCCAAGCAGGATGTGCTCGGTACCGATGTAGTTGTGCTTGAGAGTCCGCGCCTCTTCCTGGGCCAGGACGACCACCTGACGGGCTCGCTCTGTAAATCGCTCAAACATGTGCTTCCTGGTGTCGGGTGTGCTTCAGGGAGGTTGGTCGCGGGGTTTTCCTGGGGTTCTCCTACGCTGCCAAGGCTGTCACGGTCTCAGCGGCTGCGGGGATGCCGAATAATCCGTTCTCCTCTTCCCTTATCGGCGTCTTGGCCGACGAGACTGAGCGAGAGCGGGTTCGATACTCCAGCCATAAGCAAGTCTAACAGCCGTCCTCTACGACCTTGACCGCACCGAACCACGGTCCGTGCGCTAGTTCACACCACGTTCATGGGTCGCCGCCGGCCCCGCCCCACCGCCGGCGCGCCCGGCGGCGGCCCGACGGACCGGGGCCCGGCTCGCCCGCCACGGGCGCCAAGCATCGGTGGGATCCGCCCGCCGGTCGAGAGCCACGACCCGGCCAGGATCAGCAGCAGTCCGGCCACGGCCCCGGCTCCCGGTCGCTCGCCGAGCAGGGTCACCCCGAGCGCCACGGCAATCACCGGGTTGACGTAGGTGATCACCAGGGCGCGGCCCGTACCGACCTCGCGGATCAGCACGGTCACGACCACGAACGCCGCCGCCGTGCAGAACAGACCCAGCACCACGACCGCAGCGATCGCCCCTCCGGACGGGGCCCGCGCCGGGAGGCTCACAAAAGCGAACGGTGCCAGCACCGCGGCGGCGACGGCGAGGCTCGAACCCATCAGCGCTCGCGCATCCAGCCCGTCGAGGCGGAGCTTCAGCACCATCGGGCCGATTGCGTAGCCGACGGCGGCGACGAAGACCGCGGCCGCGCCTACCAGCTCGGCGGCGCTACCGGCGACGTCGATCCCGACCAGCGCGATCACGCCCCCGAAGCCGATCGCCAGCCCGAGCGCCCGCAGCGGTGTCGGCCGCTCGGTCGGGTCGAAGCGGAGCGCCAGAACCGCTCCGATCAGCGGGACGGAGGCGATGATGATCGCCGCCAGCGACGACGCCACCCGCTGCTCGCCGAACGCGATCAGCGGGAACGGGATCGAGATCTCAACCACCCCATAGAGGACCAGCGCCGGCCAGCGCCCGCGCAAGCCCGTGAGCGCGCCCGCCCGGGCCGCCAGCGTGAGCAGCACGACCGCGGCCAGCGCAACTCGCCCCCACGCCACCAGCGCCGGAGGGATGCCCCCGCGCACCGCGAGCTTGATGAACAGGTAGGGAATGCCCCACAGCACGGAGCAGCCTGCGAAGGCCAGCCACCCACGGCGGGTCACGGCGAGCCCATCGAGCTCAGTCCCTCAGCGCCGGGAACAGCACGACCTCGCGAATGCCGCGCTTGCCGGTGAGCAGCATCACGAGCCTGTCGATCCCGATCCCGATCCCGCCGGTCGGCGGCATGCCCTGCTCGAGCGCCTGCACGAACGCCTCGTCGTAGGGCTGTGCCTCTTCGTCGCCGGCGTTCGCGTAGCGGACCTGCTCCTCGAAACGCCGGCGCTGCTCGTCCGGGTCGTTGAGCTCGGTGAACGCGTTGCCGAGCTCCATCCCGCCGGCGAACACCTCGAAGCGCTCAACCAGCCCGGGCGTATCGCGGTGGCCCTTGGCCAGCGGCGAGATCTCGAGCGGGTAGTCGAGCAGGAAGGTCGGCTGCACCAGCGTCGGCTCGACATGCTTGGACAGGAGCCCGTCCACCAGCGCTGGCCAGTTATGGTCCTCGGGCACCGGGAGGCCGCGCTCACGCATCGCCGCGGCCAGCGAGTCCCGATCCCGGTGCTCGACAATGTCGATGGCGGTCCGCTCGAGGATCGCGACCGCGAGCGTCTCGCGGCGCCACGGCGGTGTGAAATCGATCGGGCCCTCGTAGCCCACTGCCCGGGCCACGGCGTGGACCATCCGCTCACAGCGATCGGCCACGTCGAGGTAGTCGGCGTAGGCCTCGTACCACTCGAGCACGGTGAACTCGGGGTTGTGCGTCGTATCGACGCCCTCGTTGCGGAAGTTCTTGCCCAGCTCGTAGACGCGCTCGAGGCCGCCGACGATCAGCCGTTTGAGGTACAGCTCGGTCGCGATCCGCAGATACAGCTCCCGGTCGAGCACGTTGTGATGGGTCGTGAACGGCCGCGCCATCGCGCCCCCGTAGAGCGGCTGAAGCACCGGTGTCTCGACCTCGATGAACCCGGCGTCGTCCAGGAACCGGCGGATCGCCGAGATCACGCGCGCGCGTGTAATGAAGACCTCGCGCGCCTCTTCGCTCGAGAGCAGGTCGAGCTCACGGTGACGAAAGCGCGTCTCGACATCGGTCAGGCCGTGGTGTTTGTCGGGCGGCGGGCGCAGCGACTTGGCCAGCAGCGTGAACGTGTCGATCCGTAGCGTCAGCTCGCCGCGCCGGGAGCGAAAGGCCGTCCCGTCGACGCCGATCAGGTCGCCGAGATCGAGGTTCAGCAGCTGCTGCATCCGCTCCGGCCCGAGCACGTCGGCGCGCGCCTGGAGCTGGATCCGTCCCGAGCGGTCGACGAGATCCAGGAAGGCCATCTTGCCCTGGCCGCGCCGCGCCGCAAGGCGTCCCGCGACGCGGTGGGTGACGCTCGTCTCCTCGCCGTCAGCCAGTGTCTCGTGCGCGCCGCGCACCGCGGCGATCGGCTCGACACCGGCGAATTCGTGCGGGAACGGGTCGATTCCCGCAGCCCGGAGCGACTCGAGCTTGGCTCTGCGGTCGGCGAGCAGGTCGGAGCCGCCGGCGGCTTCTTCGCCCACGGGGATCGCTCCCGTCTACTTCGAGCTGACGTCGATCTTTGTGATCTTGAGCCTGCGCTCGCCCTTCGGCGTCGAGAACACGACCTCCTCGCCGCGCTTGTGCCCGAGCAGCGCCTTGCCGACCGGGGACTCGTTCGAGAGCTTCATGTCGGCCGGATTGGCCTCGGCCGAGCCGACGATCGTGTACTTGGTCGACTTTCCGCCGTCCTCCTTGACGTGGACGATCGAGCCGACGCGTACGACGTCGGTCCCGATCTCCGAGGCGTCGACGATCGTCGCCGAGCGGAGCTTGTCCTCGAGCTGGGCGATCTTGGCCTCGAGCATCGCCTGCTCGTTCTTGGCGTCGTCGTATTCGGCATTCTCGGAGATGTCGCCGAACTCCCGCGCCTCTTTGATGCGCCCCGCCACTTCGCGCCGGCGAGTGGTCGCGAGATGATCGAGCTCGGCCTTCAGATTGGCCAAGCCCTCTTGGGTGAGAATGACGTCCTTGGGCATTGCGTGAGACCTAGATTCGTGTGCGTATCTGGACGGAAAAAACCCGCCGACTCGGCGGGAATCCCACACCCCCGGCCCGCGTGGGCGCATGAGTATAGACACGACCAGCGCCGGGTTGGCAAGGGGCCCTGTGGCCGGGCGCGCGCCGACCCGGACCCGGCTCAGACCGCCGCCGGCTCGCCCGCCAGCAGCTCCCGGGCCGCCTCCAGCGTCGGTGCGCGCTGAAGCTCGGCCTGGAGTGCCCGTGGGCCGCCGAGGCGCTCGACGTACCAGGGGTAGAACTTGCGCAGGTAGCGGCCGGCCCGCTCGGATCCGAGGTGATCGCGGGCGCGCGCGATGACCCAATCGAGCTCGGCCAGGATCTCCTCGCGTGAGGGATCCTCGCTTCGCTCGCCGAGCAGCTGCTCGAACAGCCACGGGTTGCCGAGCGAGCCGCGGGCCAGGAGCACGGCGGCCGCGCCGGTACGCCCGAACGCCTCACGCGCCTGCTCGGCGGAGCGCAGGCCGCCGGAGATCATCACCGGCACCGGGAGCTCGGCGACGAGCGCCCGCGCGAGCTCGTAGTCGGGCGAGCCGTTGTGACGCTGCGAGGCGTGCCGGGGGTGGATGCTGAGGCCGACCACGCCCCCTTCCTCGACCAGCCGCCGCGCCAGCGCGATCCCGCTGCGGTCCCCCGGACCGAGCCCGGATCGGAGCTTGACCGTGACCGGCAGGCCGCTGCCGCTGGCCGCGGCCCTGGCCAGCGCCACCGCGCGGGCCGGGTCGGCCAGCAGCGCCGCGCCGGCGCCGGTCTTGCAGACCTTCGGCACCGGGCAGCCCATGTTGAGATCGATCAGGTCTGCGCCGGCGGCGGCCACGCGCTCGGCCGCCGAGGCCATCACCTCGGGGTCATGCCCGAACAGCTGCATCGACACCGGGTGCTCGTCGGGATGGATCCGCAGCAGCTCCCGGCAGGTGCGCTCGTTTCGGTGGTGGACGGCGAAGCTCGAGACCATCTCCGAGACGACGAGTCCCGCGCCATATCGCTTGGCCTGCAGGCGGACGAACCAGTTGCCGATCCCCGCGAGCGGGGCGAGCACGACGCGATTGCGGATCTCCACCCCGCCCAGGGTCCAGCCGTCGGTGAGCTTGCCGGCCATGGATTCATGGTACGAATCCTCGGAAATGGACCTCGCGACACGCATCGCGCCGTGGTTCCGGCACACGCTCGAGCTGGTCCCGGGCGTCGAGCTCTTCGACGCCCACACGCACCTCGGCCAGAACGACCCGGACGGCATGAGCCAGACGCTCGAGCAGCTCCTCGTGACGCTCGAGGCCGCGGGCGCCCGAGGCGCGTTCGTGTTCCCGATGCACGAGCCCGACGGTTACAGCCGGGCAAATGACATGGTGCTCGAGCGAGCCGCCGAGGCCGATGGACTGCTGACGCCGTTCTGCCGCGTCAGCCCGCACGATGACGCGGTGGGGGAAGCCGAGCGCGCGCTTGCCGCGGGTGCAAGAGGCATCAAGCTGCACCCCCGGGCGGAGGCGTTCACGCTCGACCACCCCGCCGTCCGCTCACTGGTCGCGCTGGCCGACGAGCGCGGGCTCCCGGTCCTGATCCACGCCGGCCGCGGGATTCCCGCGCTCGGGCTGCACGCCCTGCAGCTCGCCGGCGAGTTCCAGGGCGCGCGGCTGATCCTCGCCCACGCCGGGATCTGCGATCTGGCCTGGATCTGGCGCGTGGCCGCGGACCATCCGAACCTCCTTTTCGACACCGCTTGGTGGCTCCCGGCGGACCTGCAGGCGCTGTTCGCCCTCGTCCCTGCCGGCCAGATCCTGTTCGCCAGCGACGCCCCGTACGGCGCGACCGCGATGTCGGCTGTGTTCCAGCTGCGCCATGCCCTCCAGGTCGGCCTCTCGACCGAGCAGATCCACTCGATCACCTCGGGCCAGTCGCTGCGGATCGCCGCCGGCGATCCGCTGCTACCCGCCGGCCCCGCGGTGGGCGAGCGCGAGCGCCCATCCCACCTCCTGCTCGAGCGCGTCTCGGAGTTCCTGATGCTCGGAGCGATCGCCACGATGCGCGCCGGCGAGGGCGGCCCCGAGATGCTCGCGCTTGCCCGGCTGGGCTGCGAGGTCCCCGACGATGTCGACGACGCGCCGCTGTTCGCCGTGATCCGGGGCCTGCTCGACGACTTCCACGAGCTCGAGACCGCCGACCCCACCGACCGGCGTCGGATCGCTTTCCTGATCCTCGCCGCGAGTGTCGCTCGCACGCCCGACGTCCCGGTGCCCGTCCTGGCCTGAGGCCCGCCGCTCAGGTGGCGTTGCGCTCCCAGATCAAGCGCAGGCCGTAGAGCGTGAGCAGATCGTCGACCTCGTCGATGTTCTCGAGCACGAACGGGACCAGGACCCGCGCGAGCCCGCCGGTGGCGATCACCTTGGTCCCGGACCCCAGCTCCTCGCGCAGGCGGCGCACGATCCCGTCGACCTGGCCGGCAAAGCCGAACACGATCCCGCTGCGAATCGCGTCAACCGTCGACTTCCCGATCAGCGAGCGCGGCTCTGCCAGCTCGACCTTCGGCAGCTTCGCTGCTCGCTCGTAGAGCGCGTCGATTGAGATCTCGACCCCCGGGGTGATGATCCCTCCCAGGTATTCGCCCGTGGCGGATACGGCGTCGTACGTGATCGCGGTCCCGAAGTCGACGACCACGCACGTATCGCGCACGCGCTCGTAGGCGGCGACGGCGTTGACCAGCCGGTCGGCGCCCACCTCGCGCGGATTGTCCATCCTGATCGGCATCCCGGTCCGGATCGAGGGGCCTACGACGAGCATCTCGTGCCCGAGGTAACGCTCGGCCATCTCGGTCCACTGGCCCGAGAGCTGGGGGACCGTCGAGGAGACGATCGAGCCGTCGATGTCGCCGAAGCCCAGTCCGCTCAGGCCGAGCAGGTTCGAGAGCGCGGCTCCGAGCTCGTCGCGAGTCGACTCGCGAACTGTGGCAAAACGCCAGTGCTCGGAGACGTCCGCTGCGCCGTCGGGGTAGACGCCGAAGTGGGTCTGGGTGTTACCGACGTCGACTACGAGCAGCATCGCACGGAATTATCGGCTCACAACAGCGGCGGCGCCACTCTGCTGACGGCCTGACCGTCGCCCAGCGCCATCAGAGCGGCGTCGAGCCGGGTCCCGCCGGGGAGCGTCAAATCCGGGTCGAGCTCGAGCAGCGGCACCAGCACGAACCTTCTCGAGGTGACCTCGGGGTGGGGCAGACTGAGCCGATCGGACCGGTAGACGAGGTCGTCGAGCAGCAGCACGTCGACGTCGATAACGCGCGGGCCGTGCCGGACTCCCGATGGCTCTCGACCGACCGCTCGCTCGACCTCTTTGCACGCGCGCAGCAGCTCCTCGGGTCCGTCGTCGGTCTCGATCGCGATGCAGGCGTTGAAGAACTCGCGTTGGTCGAGCACCAGCCCGACCGGCTCGGTCTCATACACCGAGGAGCTGGCGCTGACGGTGATCCCACGCTGCCCCAGCGCCGCGATCGCCGCTTGGAGGTGGGCCAGGCGCTCGCCGATGTTCGATCCGAGGCCGAGGTAGCCGCTCATGCCGGGGCGCGCGTCACCCGGGCGCCTCGCGCCAGACCTCGACCGACACCTCGGTGACGTTGAACGGCAGCGGCGGCTCGGGCTTGGCCGCCTTGACCCACACCGCGTGGGCGTCGTACTCGGCCAGCAGCTTGTCAGCGATCGCCGCGCACAGCCGCTCGAGCGTCTTGTAGGTGCGCTGCTGGGCCACGAGGTTCGCCACGTCGCACACCTCCCCGTAATCGATCGTGTCCTCGACGCGATCGGTCACTGTGGCGTCACACTCCCCGACGTCGAGCCGCAGATCGAGGATCAGCCGCTGACCGACCTCGCGCTCGGCGTCGGTCACGCCCACGTGGGTGAACAGCGACAGGCCGCTGATCTCGATCGTGACCTCGGGCTCTGAGCCCTCGTCGTCGTTGTCGTCTACGTCGTCGAGGTCGTCGAACTCGTCGGCGTCGTGCTCGCCCATTCGCCACGGACCGTAGCAGCCGCCACGACCAGCGCGTCTCGTACCGGAGCGACGTCGTGGACGCGGAAAACCCGGGCGCCGCGTTCGTACGCGAGCACGTTGGTGGCGATCGTCCCGGCGACGCGATCGCCGACCTCGCGGCCGGTCAGGCGCCCGAGGAACGACTTGCGCGAGGTGCCGATCGAGACCGGGCGGCCCAGCGTCAGGAGCTCGTCGAGACGCCGCAGCAGCTCGAGGTTGTGCTCGAGCTTCTTGCCAAAGCCAATCCCCGGGTCGAGCACGATTCGCTCCTCGGCGATCCCTTCGGCGACGGCGAACGCCATCCGAGCCTCGAGAAACGCCTTGACCTCACCCACCACGTCCTCGTAGCGAGGGTTCCGCTGCATCGTGCGCGGCTCGCCGAGCATATGCATCAGGCAGCAGTCCGCGCCGCTGCGCGCCACCAGCTCGGCCATCTGAGGATCGTGTCGCAGCGCGGTCACGTCGTTGACGAACGTCGCGCCGGCGTCGAGCGCGGCGGCCGCCACGGGGGCCTTGGCGGTGTCGATCGAGAGCCGCGCTCTGCCGCGCTTCGCGGCCAGCGCCTCGAGCACGGGCACGACCCGGCGCAGCTCCTCGGCCAATGACACCGGCTCCGCTCCCGGGCGGGTCGACTCACCCCCGACGTCCAGGATCGCGGCGCCCTCGCGCTCGAGCTCGAGCGCATGCTCGATCGCCGCCTGCGGATCCAGGTAGCGCCCGCCATCAGAGAAGGAGTCGGGCGTCACGTTGACGATCCCCATCAGCCGGAAGTCAGGCCCGGGGCCGGTCATCGGTGTCATCGTTCCTCGTCGGGCCAGCGTCCGTGGAGATCGAAGTACTCGCGGTTGCGCTCCTCCTGATCGCGATCCCGGTTGGACTCGACGCTCATCCGGAACATCCAGTTGATCATCCAGACGATCAGCCCGACCAGCAGCAGCGCGACGCCTCCTCCGGAGAGCAGCGATCGGTTGTCGACCGTGGTCGAGACCCGGCCGTGGCCGAGCACAATCAGCACCACGCCGGCCGCGGCGATCAGGATCGGGAGCCAGACCCGCGTCAGCGAGAGAACGATCCGCCCCGGGGTGGATGAGCCGTCGGAACGCTTCATCCTGCGGACGTTAGCTGCCGTAGCGCACCCTGATCGTCCTCCGGGCCCGACCGGAGCCGCGGGGCTCGGCGCCTGATCTAATACATCCGGCGTGAGCGATCCACCACGAGCCCTGGGGTGCCCTCCAGGCGGACTCACCCGCCGGAGGTTCGTGCGGGGTGCCGCCGGCGGCGCGGCGGTGCTCACGTCGAGCGCTCTGCCGGCGTGGGCCAAACCGGTCGTGCATGCCGTAGGGGTAAGGCGGCCGGACAGCCGCCCCTTCCCGCACCTCCCCGCCGGGACGCCGACGATGCCCAAGATCGAGCACGTCGTGGTGCTGATCATGGAGAACCACTCGTTCGACAACCTGCTCGGGATGGTCCCCCACCGGATTCCCAGCCGCAGGGACGTCGACGGGCTCGCGGTCAAGAAGGGCAGGTTCCTGAACTTCAACCGCGATGCCTCAGGCCACCGCGTGTTCGCCGCCCACGCCGGCACGCCGTGCCAGTTCGACGGGGTCCCGAGCCAGTCCTGGAACGCGAGCCACCTGTCCCTCGGCAACGGGCGCAACGACGGCTTCGTCAGGGCGAGCGGCCCGGTCGCGATGCGCTTCTGGGACGAGCGCGACCTTCCGTTCACCTACTCGCTGGTGAAGCACTACCCGTTCGGCGAGCGCTTCTTCTGTTCCGTGCTGGCCCAGACCGACCCGAATCGGCGCTTCTTTTTCACCGGGACGGCCTCGGGGCTGATCGCGACGAACACCGACCAGAGCCTCAAGCTTCCGGCGGCGAACGGGACCATCTTCGACCGGCTCGACGAACACCAGATCGACTGGGGTATCTACTACCAGGACCTCCCCAGCTGGCTGCTGGTTCCGGGCGTCACCACACCCCCCGGCCGCGCCGACCGACAGCACAAGTTTCCCCAGTTCTTCACCGATGTCGCCGCCGGCAAGCTGCCGCAGTTCACGTTCCTCGATCCCAACTACGCCACCACCTCGGAGGAGAACCCACAGGATGTCCAGGTCGGGGAGGAGTTCGTCGCCGGCGTGGTGCACGCGCTGATGCGCGCCCCGACCTGGAAGAACACCGCGCTGTTCCTCACCTACGACGAGCACGGCGGCTACTACGACCACGTCCCGCCGCCCCGGGCGATCAAGCCGGACTCGATCGCGCCGATCCTCTCGCCCGGGGACCTGCCGGGCCGGTACGACCGCTACGGCTTCCGCGTACCCTCGATCGTGGTCTCGCCGTGGGCCAAGGCCGGCTACACCTCACAGGTGATCCAGGACCTGACCTCGATCACCGCCTTCATCGAGCGCAAGTGGAACCTGCCGGCGATGACCTTCCGCGACGCCAACGCGGCGCCGATGACCGACTACTTCGATTTCCGCAAGCCGGCGTTCCTGAAGCCGCCGCGGCTGGCCGGCGCCCCCGGACTCGCGCCCGGTCTAGCCAAGTGCCACGAGTTCGGCTTCAATCCGCCGCTTCCGACCCAGCCCGCCAGCGGAACCCAGTTCTCGCGCAGCCTCAGAGGATTGCGACCCTAGCGAAGTCCCGGATAGCGCTTCTGACGAGGCGCGGGGCGTGGCCGCCAAGGACGCAGGGAGCGACGCGTGCTTCGCACGCGAGCGCTCCAGCACGGCCTGCTCGGCATCCAGCCTCCCGCATCGGCCGCGCTGGAGTCATCCGGCTGGACACAGGCGGCCGCGTCCCGAGGCCGTCAGTAAAGCTATTCGGCGGTGCCGCCGGCCAAACCAGGCCGCGGCAGAGGGCGCGGAGCGTCTCGTCCGGCGCGCTCGGCCGTCGTTCCCTGGACCAGCGGGACCTCGGGCGGAGGTGGTGCCTCGGCCCCGAAGACTTCCTCCTCGGTGCCGCCGGCAAGCAGTGACTCGAACTGCTCCTTCTCGATCGTCTCGCGCTTGATCAGGACCTCCGAGAGCTTCGTCAGTGCCTCACGGTGCGAGGTCAGGATCTCCTTGGCAAGCACGTGGGCGTTCTCGACGATCCGCCGGATCTCGTCGTCGATCTCACGCGCGATCTCATCCGAGTAGTCGGGCTCGGCGGAGAACTCGCGGCCCAGGAACGGCATCCCGTGGTCGTGGCCGAACACACGCGGGCCGAGCTTCTCCGACATCCCGAAGCGCATCACCATCTGCTTGGCTGTCGCGGTCACCTTCTCGAGGTCGTTGGAGGCACCCGTGGTGATCTCGTCGAAGCAGATCTCCTCCGCCGCCCGGCCGCCGAGCGTCATCGCCAGCTGGTCCTGGAGCTCGGCGCGCGTGGTCAGGAACTTGTCCTCGGCGGGCAGCGCGATCGTGTAGCCGAGAGCCTGCCCGCGGGAGATCACGGAGATCTTGTGCACCGGGTCGGAATTGGGCAGGTAGTGGCCGACCATCGCGTGGCCCATCTCGTGGTAGGCCGTGATCTTGCGCTCCTTGATGCTCATCACGCGGGTCTTCTTCTCGGGACCGGCGATCACGCGCATGATCCCTTCCTCGAGCTCGACCTGGGTGATCTCGCGCTTGCCGTTGCGGGCGGCCAGCAGGGCCGCTTCGTTGACCAGGTTCGACAGGTCGGCGCCGGTGAAGCCAGGCGTCTGCCCGGCCAGCGTGTCGACGTCGATCTCCCGGGCCAGCGGCTTGCCGCGCGTGTGGACTTCGAGGATCTTCCTACGGCCGATACGGTCCGGACGGTCGACGACGATCTGGCGGTCGAAGCGCCCGGGGCGCAGCAGCGCCGGGTCGAGGATGTCAGGCCGGTTGGTGGCGGCGATCAGGATGATGTTGTCCTTCATCTCGAATCCGTCCATCTCGACCAGCAGCTGGTTGAGCGTCTGCTCGCGCTCGTCGTGGCCGCCGCCGAGGCCCGCGCCGCGGTGGCGGCCAACGGCGTCGATCTCGTCCATGAAGATGATGCAGGGTGAGTTCTGCTTCGCCTGCTCGAACAGGTCGCGTACGCGAGAAGCCCCGACGCCGACGAACATCTCGACGAAGTCCGAGCCCGAGATCGAGAAGAACGGAACGCCCGCCTCGCCTGCGACGGCGCGTGCGAGCAGTGTCTTACCGGTCCCCGGCGGCCCGTAGAGCAGCACGCCCTTCGGTATTCGCGCGCCCAGGGCCTGGAACTTCTTCGGGTTCTCGAGGAACTCCTTGATCTCGTGCAGCTCCTCCACGGCCTCGTCGACGCCGGCGACGTCCCGGAAGGTGATCTTCGGCGAGTCGACCGACATTCGCTTGGCGCGCGACTTGCCGAACGACATCACCTTCGATCCGCCGCCCTGGACCTGGTTCATCAGGAAGATCCAGAAGCCGATGAAGATCACGAACGGGAGGATGTAGGTCAGCAGCGACAGCCAGCCGTTGCTCGACTTGCTCTGGACGTCGAGGCCGCTGGCGCCCGAGGGCAGGTGGCTCTCGGCGTCCTTGATCAGCTGCGGCGCGTACGAGTCCGGGTAGCCGACCGAGTACTTGGTCCCGTCGCTGAGCGTCACCGCGGCGCTGTTGGCCTTCTGGTCGAGCGACAGGCTCTTGACCGTCCCCGAGTCGAGCTGCGCGATCAGGTTGCCGAACGTGTAGTGCGGGGCACGGGTCGAGCTGCCGATCAGCTTCTGGGCGAAGAACGCCAGCACCACGACGATCAGGATCGGAAACGCTGCGCTCTTGAAAAACCGACTCATAAGTAAGTTCCGCGCATACGGCCGGTACCGCACGCGCTACTCCAGAGGGGCTGGGTACCGGGAATCAGCAAGCGTAGCACCATGGTTTGGCCTGCTCGCGGCATGCTTGCGCCCCTGCATCGGCGCCCTCAGTCTCTGAGCGCAGCGACGAACGGAAGGTTGCGGTAGCGCTCGTCGTAGTCGAGCCCGTAACCAATCGCGAACCGGTCGGGGATCTCGAACCCCACGTAGCGCGTTCTGAGCTCGACCTCCTGCCGCTCAGGCTTGATCAACAGCGCACAGACCTCGAGCGAGGCGGGGTTGCGACCAGCGAGATTGCGCAGCAGATACTGCAGCGTGAGGCCGGAATCGACGATGTCCTCGACGATCAGCACATCGCGTCCCTCGATCACGGCGTCGAGATCCTTGAGGATCCTGACCACGCCCGAGGACTTGGTCGCCGAGCCGTACGACGCCACGGCCATGAAATCGACCTCTACGGGGATCTCGAGCTGTCGCATCAGATCCGAGAGGAAGAACACCGCGCCCTTGAGCACGCCGATCAGCACCAGGTCCTTGCCGGCGTAGTCCCGCGAGACCTCCGCGGCCAGCTCGCTGACCCGGCGCGAAAGAGCATCCGCGGGAACCAGGACCTCCCCGATCGCGTCGTCTGGCTCCACGACTCGTGAAGTCTATGGGCGTCGAGGTGGCACTCGCGGCGTGCGGGCGAAGGAAAGCACTCCGCGGCGCGCTGTGGCCCTGACGCCGTGAGGCAGGTCGAGCGCCGCTGTGCCCGTGTCGGCCAGCGAAACGACCTCGGCCGCCCGCCGCGCCGCGCCCGGCGCCGGCGCCCCGGCGGCCTCGTCGG
>DATCNP010000144.1:0-7141 GCA_036565205.1 Solirubrobacteraceae bacterium
GAGCTCGTGCTGCGGCCCGCCGTCAACGAGGAGCTCGGGGCGACCGCGGTGTGGGGCTCGCAGCTGGCGGGCAACCTTCCCGGGCCACGGTATGACGGCGTGCTCGGCGTCTGGTACGGGAAGGCGCCCGGGGTCGACCGCGCTGCGGACGCGATCCGTCACGGCAACTTCGTCGGCACCGATCCCCGAGGCGGAGTGCTGGCGCTGGCCGGCGATGACCCTGCCTGCAAGTCCTCGACGATCCCGGGCGCTTCCGAGGCGCTGCTGGCCGCGCTTCAGGTCCCGATCCTGGT
This sequence comes from Solirubrobacteraceae bacterium, assembly GCA_036565205.1. GTDB lineage: Bacteria > Actinomycetota > Thermoleophilia > Solirubrobacterales > Solirubrobacteraceae > Palsa-465. Next base: position 294 of record DATCNP010000144.1, read on the forward strand.
GCCGGGGAGCGTGCAGGAGGTGCTCGATCTCGGCCGCCACGCGATTGCCTGCTCGCGGGCGTCCGGACTGTGGGCGGCGCTGAAGGTGGTCACCAACGTCGCGGACGCCGCGGGCACGGCTGAGGTCGGGTTGGACCGGGTCGAGCCGCTGATCCCGGTCCTCGACTGGGACGGACAGCCTTACGTGCACAGGCCCTCGGCGCATCTGCTCGCGCCCGAGTCGCTGGAGATGGAGCGCTCGATCGCCGAGGTCAGACTCGAGCTGGCCAAGCGATACGCGCGCCTGAACTCGCTCAACCGTGTCGTACACGACACGCCCGGCGCACGGATCGGGGTGATCGCGTCCGGGGCGACCCTTCACGACGTCCGCGGTGCCCTGTCGGCGCTCGGCCTCGGCGACGACGCGCCCGTGCGCGTGCTTCAGATCGGGATGCTGTATCCGCTCGAGGAGGGCTCGGTTCGAGACTTCGCCGCCGACCTCGACGAGGTTCTGGTGCTCGAGGAGAAGGGACCGTTCCTTGAGCGCCTGGTTCGCGACGCGCTATACGGTGGGCCGTCCTCACCGCCGGTGCTCGGCAAGCGTGACGAGCGCGACGCTCCGCTCGTCCCGGCGCACGGGACGCTCGACCCGGACACGATCGCGCGGATCCTCGGGGGGCGGTTGCTGGCGCGCTCAGACCTTCCCGGTGTGCGCGCGCGACTGGAGCAGCTGGACGCCGCCTCTCGCCGGCCCGCGGCAGATCTCAAGGCCGTCCGGACGCCGTTCTTCTGCTCCGGCTGCCCGCATAACAGCAGCACCGTCGCCCCCGACGACGCGATCGTCGGCGCCGGCATCGGCTGCCACACGATGGTGATGCTCGGCCATGGCAAGCACGGGAACGTCAGCGGGACCACGCAGATGGGCGGCGAAGGCGCTCAGTGGATCGGCCTAGCGCCATTTGTCGATGTGCCCCACTTCATCCAGAACCTCGGCGACGGCACGTTCCATCACTCGGGGTCGCTGGCGATCCGTGCCGCGGTCGCCGCGGGGCTCAACGTCACTTACAAGCTGCTGTTCAACGGCTACGTGGCGATGACCGGCGGCCAGGACATCGAAGGCGGCCTGAGCGTCACCGACGCGGCGCACAGCCTTGCGGCCGAAGGGGTGGGGCGAATCGTGATCACGACCGAGGACCCCGGGCGCTACGACAGCCGGAAGCTTCCGTCCGCGGCCGAGGTGCGCGACCGCAGCGAGATCCTGAGCGTCCAGCGCGAGCTCGCCGAGATCCCCGGCGTGACCGTCCTGCTGCACGATCAGGCTTGCGCCGCCGAGCTGCGACGCGAGCGCAAGCGCGGCCGCGCGCCCGATCCGCCGCAGCAGGTGATCATCAACGAGCGAGTCTGCGAAGGATGCGGCGACTGCGGCGAGAAGTCCGGCTGCCTGTCGGTCGAACCGGTCGACACGGAGTTCGGCCGCAAGACGCGCATCAACCAGACGAGCTGCAACAAGGACTTCTCCTGCCTCGAGGGCGACTGTCCGTCGTTCCTGACGGTGATCGCGCCCAAGCGCCAGGCCGCGGGGGTGAGGTTCCCCGCGATCGAGCTGCCCGATCCCCAGCTCGCCGCCGATCATGATGTGCGGATCCGGCTCGTCGGGATCGGCGGGACCGGCGTTGTGACGGTCAGCCAGGTGCTGAGCATGGCCGCACTGCTCGATGGGCGGCACGCAACCGGGCTCGATCAGACCGGCTTGTCGCAGAAGGCTGGGCCGGTCGTATCGGACGTGCGCGTTACCTCGGCACCGGTCGAGGAAGGAGTGCTGTTCGCAAGCGACACGGCCAGCGTGCTGCTCGGGCTCGACCTGGTCGGTACGGCCGCGCCGCAGAACCTGCGTGTGGCCAGTCCCGACCGCACCGTGGCGATCGTCTCCGACAGCATCGTCCCCACGGGACGGATGGTGACGGATGTCTCAGCGCCCGCGCCCGACGGCAATGCTGCGCGCGCCGCCATCGATGCGGCGACCGTCTCGCGTAAGAACGTCTACCTCGACGCCCAGCTGATCGCCGAGCGCGCGCTGGGAGACACCACTCCCGCGAACATGGTCGTGCTCGGCGCGGCCGTCCAGGCGGGCGTGCTTCCCATCTCGTTGGATGCACTGGAGCAGGCGATTCGCCTCAACGGCGTCACGGTCGAGCGCAACCTCGCCGCGATCGCGTGGGGCAGGGCCTGGACCGTGGCGCCCGAATCGGTGATCTCGGCGATCGAGGATCGCCCGTCCCTTCCGGTACTGAGCTCCCAAGCCCGCCGGCTGGTGAGCCGGGTCACCGACGATCCCGGCGAGCTCCGGCGGTTGCTCGAGATCCGGATCCCGGACCTGATCGCCTGGGGGGGAGCTCGAGCGGCGGCGCGCTTCGCCGACGCGGTAGGGAACGTATACGCGGTCGAGAGCGAGCGCATTCCGGGCAGCACTGCGCTCACAGAGGCCGTGGCGCGAGGGCTGCACAAGCTGCTCGCCTACAAGGACGAGTACGAAGTCGCACGCCTTCAGCTCGAGGGCCTCAAGGGGCTTCCCGCCGGAAGCAAGGTCAAGTTCCACCTGCACCCGCCGCTCCTGCGGATGCTCGGCATGACGCGGAAGGTCAAGCTGGGGCGCTGGTTCGTTCCGGCGTTCGTGATGCTCCGCGGCGCCAAGGTGCTGCGCGGCACGCCGCTGGACATCTTTGGCTACGCGCACGTGCGGCGGGTCGAGCGGGCGCTCCCGGGCGAATACCTGGCGTTCATCGATCACGCGCTGATGCGCCTGACTCCCGAGACGCTCGATGTCGCCCTGGAGATAGCCGCGTCGCCGGACATGGTTCGCGGCTACGAGCAGATCAAGCTCGACAATGTGGAGCGGTTCCGCGCGCGGGCACGGGAGCTCCAGGGTCGCCTGCAAGTCGATTCCGCACCCCTCGCGGCGTGACGGCCACCGGCCGGCCGGCTCCTGGCGAGCATGCGCCGCGGTCCCTTCACGAGGATCGGAGAGGAGCGGGCCGAGCGTCAAACTCGTGGGCTGGCCTTGCGCTTCGTAGAGGGCTTGCGTAGCGCCGCCTGAGCGGCGTCAAGCAGTTCCACCATCCCGTCGTCGGCGACCTCACCCTCACCTTCAACCGGTTGGATCTCGCCGCAGACCACGGGCTGACGATCTTCACCTACACGGCCGAGCCCGGCTCTCGCTCTAGGGAGGCGCTGAAGCTCCTCGGCAGCTGGGCAGCCACAGTCGACCCGGCTGAGCCGCGCGCGGCCGACCCAAGCTGAGGCCTGGCGCGAGACGCAGTCTCAAGGCGTCCGCTCACGCGCTCCTCATTTCCATGCGGAGCGACGCCACGAGCGGACCCGCTTTGACCACAGCACGAGCCTTCTCGCCATGTTCGAGTCTGACCCGCAACGCATGCCAGGGCCTGTGCTCGCACGCGATACCAGCGGCGCGGCTCGCGCTTCATGAAACCGCTCCTTGCGGGCGGATGCGATCGTCCGCCGCAGGCCGTCGCGCGCGGGAGCCGTCAGGTTGCGCAGCCAATGCCCGACCGGCTCGGCGTCGACCCGCCCAGCGACGGCGCCCCCCGGCAGGCGCTGTGCCGCCCTGAGGCTCGCCGGCCCCGCGCTCGGTTCTTACGATTCCCCGGTCGGAGCACCACAGCCGGATAGGTGCTGGCGCAATTGATCACAGCTCTCTACTGACCACCGCTCACTGGTCTCCAAGGCCTGGATCAGAACCTGGGCTGACCGGACCGTCCACTCGCTGTCAGGCTCGCCGAACAGCAAGACATCCGCGGCCTCCAGTAGTTGCTCCCGCTCCCTGGCGTCGAGTTTGGTGGCTCCCTGATGATCGATCGTGTCGACCAGAGCCGTGTAGTGGACGCCACGAGCAACCATTGGCTCTGCGGTCATCATCACGGCATTTACGTTAGCGACCCTTTCGCACGCCGGGCGGTCGCTCTCGTCGATCGACAACAGGCTCGCGTCACTGTTGCGCGCCACGACTCAGATTCCAGCTGCGTAACCCCTAGACCCTATGGAGCGGTCGGCCGTGGGCGATTCGGTCTGCGGCGGGTGGTAGATACGGCTGGTCCCCCGCAGTAGTTGTCGGCGGCGTCGTGAGCCGCGCGACTGATCCTCGCGCGGCGCCGCACGCGCTCGTGCAGCTGATCGACGCCAACAGGTGGTCTGAGCGCACGTGGGGGGTTGCGACGGCCAGGCGAGTGCCGTCGCGAACGGCGAGGTCCGCGATCCGCGGCGACTGCTCGAGCGTCGCGGGACCGTCATCGATGCATGGCAGCACGTGGAACTGCAGATCGACGTGGGTATCGGCGGTGAACGGCGTGCGGCAGAAGCCGTCCCAGCGCTTGTCGAACTCGAAGGCGGCGATCTCTCCCGCCTCATCCGCTCTCGCTCCGCGCGTGCCGGTGATCCGCAAGGTCGATAACGAGGAACTACAGCAGACGTTGTCGTTTTGGCGCCGACCAAGAGCGCCGGCGCCGCTCGCGGATGCCGAGGAATCAGCCGATGCCCGCGCCCGCGGACGAGCCCAAGCAAACTCTTGACGTCTGGTTCGCATAACCCCTCAATCGGAGTAGAGTTGAACACGAGCTGGCCCTGCGGCCAGGATTCTCGGCCCGAAGCCCGGATGCCACCAACGGTGCGATCTGCGCCACGAGGCGTGAGGCGGGGGCTACTGGTTTTGACTGCGGGGCCGGTGCCGTACTTCTACCGGCGTTACCCCACCGATCCGGTGGCCGCGTCCCAATCTCAGTGAACGCCCGGGGGTAGCCCTCTTCCTTCCGCGCGGAGCCAACAGAGAGACGGGAAGCCCAAAAAGCCATGACGCAGACGGAACAGAACTTGGCAGCGCGCAGGCGAGGCGAGCGCAATCGCGATCGTGGATCGCGGCGGCTCTCGCAGGCGGTCGATGCCCAACGACGCCTGAACACCCGGCGAGCGGACAGCACGCGGACCAAAGCAGACCGGTTCGGTCCGAGCGATTCCGCTAGGCGTACCTGACGCGATCGCACGACTAGGAGGGCCTGCCGATGCGGCATTTCAAATGCCTGGCGTGTAAGAGGCCCCTACGCAGCAACAAAAGCGAAGCCGATCCGATTGGGGATCTAAGCCCCGTCTGCGGCTCGCTGTTGGAGCCAGTCGGCGGCGCGCGTGAAATCGTCGGGTACCGCGTAATCGAGACACGCGTCAGCACGGCGCACAGCGCCGCATCGCGCGCGGTCGAGCTGATCGCCGGGCGCGTCGGCGAGATCATCGCTCGTCGCGAGCTCAACCACGCACGAATCCGGCCCGCAACCAAACGCTGCGACGCTCGCTCTGTCAGCCCACAGGTCCAAGCCGCTGGCTCTCGCGCTCCCGGCACGGGCGAGGAAGCTGCTTGACGCCGCCGCCGCGCTCCCACCAGAGCTGCGCCGCCGCGAGTGCCGCGCGTCCTCGGAGCTTTCGACGACGCGCGTCATCGGCGCTAACGGCGCCGCCAGACGAAAGTTCGCGCTTCGGCCTCGGTTCGGCTGGCGCGCCGCGAAATGGGATCGACGCCGAGCCACGACCACGACGACACCTCCGAGCGTGGCGTCCACGCGAGCATCACGGTCGACGTGTTCCTGGTCGGCAAGCCACGGACCGACATGAGCCAGTCTGAGCGACGCAGATGAACGCGAAGCCGACCAGATGTCAGTAGCGGAACTTCAGGAGCTTGAAGAGGTCAAGGGTCTGGTCGCACGCGGCCAGCGGGTCGGCGTGCTCACATACGCTGAGATCGCGACCGCCACGGCCGAGCTCAGCCTCGACGAAACTGACGTCGAGGATCTGCGCGGCTTCCTCGAGCGGGCTGAGATCGAGCTCGTGGAAGAAGTCGATCCGGCGCTTGCGGCGGCGGAGGTGGAGCGCGCTCCCGACAAGCGTGGTCTGCGTAAGCCCAAGACGGCGCTTGACCTCAAGCCGGACATGACGACGGATTCGCTGCAACTGTTCCTCAAGGACATCGGCAAGGCGCGGCTGCTGAGCGCCCAGGAGGAGGTTGAGCTCGCCAAGCGGATCGAGCGCGGCGACCTGGACGCCAAGCAGAAGATGGTCAAGTCGAACCTGCGCCTGGTCGTCTCGATCGCGAAGAACTACCGTAACCAGGGGCTGCCGTTTCTCGACCTGATCCAGGAGGGCGCTATCGGTCTCGTCCGCGCGGCGGAGAAGTTCGACTACCGCAAGGGCTTCAAGTTCTCGACCTATGCCACCTGGTGGATCCGCCAGGCGGTCGCCCGGGCGCTCGCTGACAAGGCGCGCACGATCCGGATCCCCGTTCACGTGGTCGAGAAGCTCAACAAGATCGGGCGCGCTGAGCGCAGCCTGGTCACGTCGCTAGGTCGCGAGCCGACTGCCGAGGAGATCGCGGATCTCGTAGCGGGCATCGATCGCGACGAAGTCGAGTCGATCAAGCGCTCCGCGCAAACGCCGATCTCGCTCGAGAAGCCGGTCGGTGACGAGCAGGAGTCCGAGTTCGGCCAGTTCATCGCCGACGAGCACGCCGAGTCTCCCTACGAGCACACCGTGGAGATCCTCACCAAGCAAGCCCTGCGAGACGCGCTCGAGAACCTCAGCTACCGCGAGCGGCGCGTGCTCGAGCTGCGCTACGGGCTCGGCGGCGAGCACCCGTGCACGCTCGACGAGGTCGGGCGCACGTTCAACGTCACCCGCGAGCGGATCCGCCAAATCGAGAACCAGTCGCTCAAGAAGCTCCAGACCCTCCCCGAAGCCCAGCAGCTGCGTGACGACGTCGAGATCGCTTCCGGCTATCCGCGGCGCCGGATCGGGCACCGAATCTAGAAGTCATCAAG
>DATCNP010000145.1:0-8776 GCA_036565205.1 Solirubrobacteraceae bacterium
CATCGATCCAGCGCGGCCTGCATTTCTCCTCGGCCAACCTGCAGTGGGTCGTGAACGCCTACACGCTGATCTTCGGCGGCTTCCTGCTGCTCGGCGGTCGCGCGGCTGATCTGCTCGGGCGAAAGCGCCTGTTCGTGGCCGGGGTGGCGCTGTTCTCGCTCGCCTCGCTGCTCAACGGATTAGCCCAGTCCTCTGGGATGCTGATCGTCGGGCGCGGGCTTCAGGGGCTCGGCGGCGCGCTCGTCTCACCCGCGGCGCTGTCGATCATCACGACCACGTTCACCGAGCAGGGCGAGCGGACCAGGGCGCTCGGCGTGTGGAGCGCGATCGCCGCCGGCGGCGGCGCCGTCGGCCTGCTCCTCGGGGGCGTGCTGACCGACCTCGCCTCGTGGCAGTGGATCTTCATCGTCAACGTCCCCGTCGGGATCCTCACGCTCGCGCTGGCGCTGCGGGTCGTCCCCGAATCGCGGGCCGAGCTTCGCCACCGCACGTTTGACGCCGCCGGCGCGATCGCCGTCACCACCGGGCTGGTCCTGCTCGTGTTCACGATCGTCAAGGCCCAGGCCTACGGCTGGGGCTCGGCGCGGACGATCGCGCTGGGCGCGGTTTCGCTGGCCCTGCTGGCGGCCTTCGTCGGCATCGAGCGCCGGAGCATCGCACCGCTGATGCGGCTGAGCATCTTCCGTGTCCGCGCCCTGGCGGTAGCCGACGGCGTGCTGCTGCTGGTCGCCTCGGGCATGTTCGGGATGTTCTTCTTCGCTTCGCTCTACGTGCAGCAGATCCTCGGCTACAGCCCCCTCAGGGCCGGCCTCGCCTTCCTCCCGGTGACCGCCGGGATCATCGTCGGCGCCGGCCTGGCCCAGCAGCTGATCAAGCGCGCCGGGATCCGCAACGTCGCCACCTCCGGGATCGTGCTGGCGACAATCGGGATGGTCGTGCTCACTCAGCTCCCGGTACACGGCAGCTACGCCGGAGACCTGCTTCCCGGCCTGATCCCGATGAGCGTCGGGATGGGACTTACGTTCGTGCCGATCACGCTGATGGGTACCGGCGGAGTGACCGGCGAGGACGCGGGCCTGGCCAGCGGGCTGTTCAACACCGCCCAGCAGGTCGGGGGCTCGCTCGGCCTGGCGATCCTCTCGACGCTCGCGGCCAGTCAGACGAGCAGTCTGCTGCACGGCTCAGCCGGTCAGCTCGCGGCTCGGGTCTCGGGCTACGACGTGGCGTTCGCGGCCGCCGCGGTGATGCTGGGCGTCGGGGCCGTTGTGCTCGCGGCGCTGGTGCGGCGCCGCCACGTGCTCACGGTCGACGTGGACGCGCTGCCGGTGCCCGCTGCCGGGTAGACAGGCGACGTGTCCAGCGAGGAGAATGTCGAGCCGATGGAAACCGAGCAGCGACCCCTGCGGGCTGACGCCGAGCGCAATCGACGCGCGCTGCTGCAAGCGGCGACGGCGGCGTTCTGTGAAGGCGGCCTCGAAGTCGGCGTCGGTGAGATCGCCGAGCGGGCCGGCGTCGGCCGCGGAACCCTGTTCCGTCACTTCCCCACCAAGGAGCACTTGATCGCCGCGATCGTGGTCGAGCGGATGAACGAGGCGATCGCCCGCGGCGAGGCGTTGCTCGACGCGCCGTCGCCGGGCGCCGCACTGTTCTCGTTCATCGACGAGACGGCCGGCCGCCAGCCCATGGACTACGCGCTGTTCGAGGCGATCAACGACGTCTGGCTGGACAACAACGAGATCCGCGCCGCCCATGCCGAGCTGATCGGGACGCTCGATCGCCTGCTGACGCGCGCGCAGGAGGCAGGTGAGGCGCGGGCGGACATCAGCGCGATCGACGTGATGATCATGGTCAAGGGCGCGTGTGAGGCCTCGCGCTCGTTCCTGCACATCGATCCACGGATCGGCGAGCGTCAGCTCGACCTCGTCAGGGCGGCGATCGGCGCGGCCGGACCCGAGCAGCGGTTGCGCGGTCGCAAGCCGACCGTCGAGGACCTAGAGCGCACGCTGCCGGCCGCGTCAGAGGCCCTCTAACCTCCGCGCGTCCAACTGCTGCGCGACTCCGTCGCGGAGCGTGAACACCGTTGGCGTGGTGACCACACCCGCGCGGATCCCGGATTCGAAGTCGCGGCGGACCCGCGCGCGCACCTCCTCGCTGCGTCGCTCTCGCTCGAAGCGGTCGAGATCCAGCCCCAGCTCCTCCGCGCGCTGCCAGAGGTGTGGATCCTCCAGCCGGGCCTGGTCGGCGAACAGCGAGTCGTGCATCTCCCAGAAACGGCCCTGCTGGGCTGCGGCTTCGACCGCGCAGGCGGCGGCCCAGGCTCGTGGATGGCTCGACTTGACGGGAAAGTGCCTGAACACGATCCACAGCCGGCTTCCGGCCAGCCGGGCGTGGAGCGCGGCACAGAAAGGACACTCGAAGTCCGCATACTCGACCACCACCGGGCCGCCCTTTGTGCCCCGGGCGTGGTCATCAGGTCCGGGGGCCGGGACCGGGGCTGAGCGAAGCTCGCTCACCGGCGCGGGCCGAGTGTCAGGCGGCGAGGCCGTCGAAGATCAGGTTGGCGCCCGGAAGGTCCCCGGGCGACGGGGCTTCGTAGCTCCACTTGACGACGCGCTCCGGGTCGACGATCACCAGCGCCCGCTGGGGGAAGCCGCCGGGATGATAGACGCCGAACGCCCGGCACACCTCGCCCTTGGGCTCGAAATCCGAGAGCTGCTCGATCGTGACGCCGAGGTGCTCGGCAAACGCGCTCTGGGCGTAGGTCGCGTCGCACGAGACGCCGTAGAGCGTGGCTCCGGCGCTTGCGAATTCGCCGAGCATCTCCTGGTAGAGGTTGAGCTGGTCGGTGCAGACAGGGCTGAACGCGAACGGGTAGAAGACCAGCACGGTCGTCTTTCCCTCGAGATCCTGGCGTGTGAAATCGCTTCCGTCCGCGCGCTTCAGCGAGAACTCGGGCGCGGGCGTCCCGGCCTCGAGGACACTCACCTGCGCAGGCCGAGCTCGCGAACGAGCGCGCGGTAGCGCTCGAGATCGCTGCGCTGGAGGTAGTTCAGGAACCTCCGGCGGCGCCCGACCAGCATCAGCAGGCCACGACGCGAATGGTGATCCTTGCGATGGGTCCGCAGGTGGTCGTTGAGCTCGTTGATGCGCTCGGTGAGCATCGCCACCTGAACCTCGGTCCGGCCGGTGTCGGTCGCGCTCTGTCCGAACTTGGCGACCAGCTCCTGCTTGCGTTCCTGGGTGAGCGGCATGCGGCGGCGGAGGCTAGCAGAGCGATTCTCGATCGCATATGTCTCGAGCCTCGGCGGCGTCCCGGTGCATCTGCTCGACCAGCGCCTGCGCCGTCTCGTAGCGGCGCTCGCCGCGCAGGCGCCGCAGGAAGTCGAGCTTGATCGTCGCTCCGTAGAGATCGACCTCGCGGTCGAGCAGATAGGCCTCGATCAGCACCGCCCGCCCGGTCCCGAACGTCGGGCGCACGCCGATGCTGACCGCGGCGCAGTCCTCGCCCACGCGGGCGACGTAGACACCGTGGCCGGGGCAGATGAGCTCCTCGTCGGGAACGATGTTGGCGGTCGGAAAGCCGAGCGTGCGGCCGCGCTGCTCGCCCCTGATCACCTCACCCTGGAACCGGAAGGGCCGGCCGAGGTAGCGGCGTGCGCGCTCGAGGTCGCCGGCCTGGACGAGCGCGCGGATGCGACTCGAGGACACGATCTCGCCGTCCATCTCGATCAGCGGCACGATCCGAGTCTCGAAGCGGGGATCGGCCGAGAGCATCGCCGGGTCACCGGCGGCGCCATGTCCGAAGCGGAAGTTCTCCCCTACCGAGACCCGGGTCGCCCCGAGACGCTCGATCAGGACGTGGTCGATGAATTCTGCCGGCGTCTGGTGCGCGAAGTGCTCGTCGAACGGAATCACGACAAGCTCCTGCACTCCCAGCTCGGCTATCAGCTCAGCCCGCGGCTCGAGGCTGGTCAGCAGCCTCGGGGCCGCCTCAGGCCGCAGCACGCGCAGCGGGTGAGGGTCGAACGTGACCACTGTGTCGCTGCCCTGGATCACCTCACGGTGGCCCAGGTGCACGCCGTCGAACTCCCCGAGAGCCATCCGGCGCGGACGCAGCTCGGCGTCTGGCAGCATCGTCACGCGCATCGCAGCGAAGCCTATTCACCGCAGGCCGAGCACCGGCTTCAGTGCATCAGATCCGGCGACCGGTTCGGCGATCGCGATCAGCCCGGCTGCATCGGTCAGCCGTACCGGGCCGTCGGCGAGTCCGGGAATCTGCCGTCCGTGGCCGGCGAAGCGAGCCTGCTCTGAATCGAGGCGGATCTCGGGCAGGAACCCGAGCGCCTGGGCCAGGGGAACGACGCGCTCGGGATCGGCGTCGGCGACGTCGAAAGCGCCGATCCGGGTGCGCCTCAGCCCCTGGCAATACGCGTCGCCGAGCTCGGAGATCAGCGTCCGGACGTAGGTGCCGGACGAGCACTCGATCAGATAACCGCGGCGCTCGCGCTCGCGCCAGAGCTCCTCGAAGCGGTGAACCTCCACATCGCGTTCGCGGGTCTCGAACTGAACTCCCTCGCGAGCCAGCTGGTAGGCGCGCCGACCCTCGATCTTGACCGCCGAGTAAGCAGGTGGCCGCTGGCGAACGACCCCACGCACGAGGGCGATTTCGCCATCCGGCAGGACCCCGGTGCTGACGATCTCGCCGTCGGGGTCGCCGGTGCTCGAAATCGCTCCGAAGCGCGCTGTCGCCTCGTAGGTCTTGGGCAGCGCCATGAGGAAACGCTGGGCTCTCGTGGCTCGGCCGACGAGGACCAGCAGCAGACCGGTCGCGAACGGATCCAGCGTGCCGGCATGCCCGACCCGCGCGCTCCGCCCGAGCCGCCGGCGGACCAGCGCGACAACGTCATGTGAGGTCATGCCGGCAACCTTGTCGTACAGGATCACGCCGCCCTGCCCAGCGATCTCCGGCGGATTGCCGGGGTTCAAAGCTGCGCGGCGAGCTGCTGGCGGAGAAAGCTGACCAGCTCGCTGTGCGACATCTCGGTGCTGAATCCGGCCGCCTGACGATGACCGCCTCCGCCCTGGGCGCGGGCGATGGCCGATACGTCGACGCGGTCGTCGCTGGCTCGTAGCGACACCTTGCGCAGGCCCGGGTCGGCGTTTCCGATCCGGTCGCGGATGAGCGCGGCCAGGGCCGTCCCCTCGACGGCACGAAGATGGTCGATCACGCCCTCGGAGTAGCTCTCCTGGGCCTGGGACTCGGTGAAGTCGCGCGCGCTGAGCGAGGTCACGGTGAGGCGCCCGTTGTCATAGCGCTCGATGTTCGTCAGGCCCCGAGCCAGGAGCGCAAGCTTTCCGTATGGCAGGCCCTCGTAGATGCGGCGGTAGATCTCGTGGACGTCGACGCCGGCGTCGATCAGCTCGCCGGCCATCTCGTGGGCGCGGACGCCCGTGTTCTCGTACATGAACCGACCCGTGTCGGTGATCAAGCCGACGTAGAGCGCCTCTGCCGTCGGCATCGACGGCGTCACGCCCAAACCGTGCATCAGATCCCAGACGATCTCGGCGGTGCACGAGGCCTCGGGCACGACGAGGTTCACGGTTCCGAAGCGGGTGTTGTCGTGGTGGTGGTCGATGTTGACGATTCGCATTCCCGGCCGCTGCAATGCCTCCGCCGGGTTGCGCTCGAGGTTGCCGCAGTCGACGAACACGATCGTCCGTTGCTCGACGTCGTCGGGTGGAGAGCTCAGAACCCCGTCGAGCTCCAGGAAGCGGTACTCCTGCGGCGGCGGCAGGTCGCGTTCGGCGATGAACGCGACGCAGTCCTTGCCGATCGAGTTGAGGATCGCCCGCATCGCGACCAGCGATCCGAGCGCGTCGCCGTCGGGATTCTCGTGCGTGACCACGATCAGCTTCTCGGCGCTGCGGAGCTCTTCGAGCACCTGCTCGCGGTCCGAGCGGTCGCCGTTTCCGCTCATCGACCGTCGTCCGTTCGCCCGAGCTGCTCGTCGATCAGCTGCGAGATTCGCATCCCGCGCTGCACCGACTCGTCGTACTCGAAGGTGATCGCCGGCGTGTGCTTGAGCGTCAGCTCGGCCGCAACGCGGCGTTGGAGAAAGCCATGGGCGGAGCGCAGGCCCTCGATCGTCTCCGCGCGAGCGGGCTCGTCGCCGAACACGCTCACGTAAACGCGAGCATGGCGTAGATCTGGGCTGGTCTTTACTCCGGTGACGGTCACGAATCCCACGCGCGGATCCTTGAGAGCCTTTGCGATAGCGTCGGTGAGAACGGCTCTGACCGCCTCGTCGACGCGCCGCATGCGTCCGGCGCTCATCCTATCCCTCGCGCGCTGCGCGGAGCGGGCGACCTCACCGCCGCAGGTCCTCGACCGAGGCGATCGTCCGCTCGACGTGCGCACCGTCCGGACAGCGCGCGAGCAGCCACCGCTCGAGCTTGTCGACCGCCGCGATGAGCGTTCGCAACGAGCCTCCGGTGAGCGCCGCGGTGAGCGTTGCGCGCTGCCAAAGGTCCTGATGATCGACCTCGGCAACCGCGGCACCCAGCCTTCCGTGGAGCTGCGCTTTGATCGATGAGAGCTCCTTGCGCTTGCTCTTGAGGCTCTCGGCGTCGGGAAAGTGCAGCTCGATCACCAGCACGGCCACGAAGCCGTCGCTCGCCATCGCCGCGGCTCAGGCGAGCTCGCGCTCGACCTGCCGGGTGGCGTAGGTCTCGAGCACGTCGCCTTCCTTGACGTCGGCGAAGTCGCGCAGAACGATCCCACAGTCGAAGCCGGAGGCGACTTCCCGCGCGTCCTCGTTGAACCGCCGTAGGCTGGCGATCTCCCCGTCGTAGACGACAGTGCCGTCGCGAACGAGCCTGACCTTGGAGCCGCGCGTGATCTTGCCCTCGGTGACGTGGGAGCCGGCGATCGTCCCGACGCGCGAGGCGCGGAAGATCTGCCGAACCTCGGCGGAGCCGAGGACCTCCTCGACCTCCTCGGGCGCGAGCATGCCCTGCATCGCGCTGCGGAGCTCCTCGATCGCGCGGTAGATGACCGCGTAGTGGCGGATCTCAACGCCCTCACGCTCGGCGACCGCGCGGGCGTCGCCGACCGGGCGGACGTTGAAGGCGAGGATCACCGCGTCGGAGGCGGCGGCCAGCATCACGTCGGACTCGGTGACCGCACCCACGGCGCGGCGCACGACGTTGACCGAGACCTCGTCCTGGGGCAGCTTGGCGATCTCGTCCTCGATCGCCTCGAGCGAACCGGCGACGTCGGACTTCAGCACCAGGTTCAGCTCCTGGACACCGCGCTTGAAGATGTCCTCGAGCGACACGCGCTTACCGCTCTGGCGGGCCAGCGACTCGGTCTTGAGCCGGGTCTCACGTTCACCCGCGAGCTGACGTGCGCGGCGCTCGTGGTCGACGACCCGCACGGTCTCCCCGGCCAGCGGCACGCCGTTGAAGCCGAGGACCTCGACCGGCTCGCCGGGGCTCGCGGCCGCGATCCGGTTACCGAGGAAGTCGTGCATCGCGCGGACCCGGCCCCACTCGGCTCCGGCGACAAGCGCGTCGCCGACCTCGAGCGTCCCGCGGATGATCAGGATCGTGACCACCGGTCCGCGACCGGGGTCGAGCTTCGACTCGATCACGGTCCCCGAGGCGGCGGCGTTGGGATTCGATCGAAGCTCCTCGATCTCGGCCATCACGAGGATCGTCTCGAGCAGGTTGTCGAGGCCCTCGTGCGTCTTCGCCGAGACGTTGACGAACTCGGTGTCGCCGCCCCATTCGACGGGCTGCAGTCCGAGGGCGGTCATCTCGGTGCGGACACGGTCGGGCTGTGCGCCCTCCTTATCGACCTTGTTGACTGCCACAAGGATCGGGACCCCAGCGTCCTTGGCGTGGTCGACTGCCTCCTGAGTCTGGGGCTTGACCCCGTCATCGGCGGCGACGACGATCACGGCGATGTCCGTGACCTTGGCACCGCGCGCCCGCATCGCAGTGAAGGCCTCGTGGCCCGGCGTGTCGAGGAAGGTGATGCTGCGGCCGTCGTGGTGGACCTGGTAGGCGCCGATGTGCTGGGTGATCCCGCCGGCTTCGCCCGCGGCGACCTCGGTCTCGCGGATCGCGTCGAGCAGCGAAGTCTTGCCATGGTCGACGTGCCCCATGATCGTGACCACCGGCGCACGCTCGATCAGATCCTCCTCGGCGTCGTTGAACACCGGCTCGTCGACCGTCTCGTCCTCGGAGTGGACGATCTCCACTTCCTTGCCCAGCTCGGTCGCCAGCACCTGGATCGAGTCGTCGGAGAGCGTCTGGGTGAGCGTCTTCATCTCGCCCAGCGCCATCAGCTTCTTCATCACCTCGGGGACCGGCACGTTGAGGTACTCGGCCACGTCCTTGACCGTCGATCCCGAGTTGATCTGCGTCGCGCTCGGGTCGGCCAGCGCGGTCCGCGACGGCTGTGATTCGGCCACCTCGTCGTAGACGCCTCGGCGCCGGCGACCGCGGCGCTGCCGACGGGGCGGCTGGTTGGATTGCGGGCCACCGCCGGGGGCTCGGCGCGAAGCCTGGGAGTCGATCACCACGCGGCGCCGTCCGCCCGCCGTTCCCGGGGCACGCTCGCCCTGCAGCGAGTCGCGCGTCGGGCGCTTGTGCGGCGAGTCGCCACCTGCGCCGCGCGCGCCGTCGGCCCCATCGGGAGCGCCGTCGTTGGCCGCGGGGCCGTCGGCGGCTTCACCCGCGGCGCCCGCGGGCGCGGCAGCCGCAGCCGGCC
>DATCNP010000146.1:0-2353 GCA_036565205.1 Solirubrobacteraceae bacterium
GTCCAGCAGGCTGACCGCCGCCGCCCGCGCCGCGTCCGCGGTCAGTTCGTCCGGCAGGAGAACCCGCGCGGCCCCGAGCCGCCGGCAGTGCGCGGCGTTCTCGAACTGGTCGGCGCCCTGCGGGACGAGCAGCATCGGCAAGCCCGCCCCGAGCGTGGCGAGCACCGATCCGGAGCCGCCGTGGGAGACGACCGCGCTGCAGTGAGGCAGGAGGAGCGCCTGCGGGATGTAGCGCTCGACTACCGCGTTCGCCGGCAGCGGCTCGACGCGGGTCCCGGCCGGGACGACCTCCGTCTGGAAGCTGGGCGGGCAGATGTCGAGATAGAGCCCTCGGAACGCCCCGCCGTACGGCTCTGGCGTCAATCCGGCGTCGCGCCAGATCGACTCGCTCTCTGCCGCGGCGCGCGCGAGAATCGCGGGCGGGACGAGGCGGCCGAAGCTGTGGTGGGCCGTGGGGATCCCGAGCGCCGCCGACACGACGGGCGCCGCCAGGTCGGAGGAGTCGTGGACGATGAGGTCGGGCTCCCAGCCGAGTGCCGCTGTCCGAAGCTCCGAGACCTTCGCCGGCGCGTCGATCGTCGCGAAATTCCGCGTGAACCCAACGGTCCGGCGCTGATCGAACGGCAGCGATTGCAGCTCCTCCCGGTACGGCGCGAAGCGGGCGATGCGCTCGGCTTGGTCGATGCCAGCGGGGAGGGCCGCGAAGCCGGCCGACTCCACGCGCCCCGCGAATGACGCGGCGGTCGCGAACGTGACGTCGTGCCCGTCCGCGACCAGCGCACGCGCCAGCGGCAGGAGCGGGTGGAAGTGCCCGTACCCGGGCACGCAGCTGAAGAGGGCTCGCACGGCGCGGCGACTATCCCACAGGCGCTCCACATAAGAGTCTTACGCGCCTCTTAGAACCTCTAACGGAATGACGGCTCGTCGCCGGGGTGCGGCGGGTGGTTCGAGCCAAGGACG
The DNA here is from genome assembly GCA_036565205.1 of Solirubrobacteraceae bacterium. GTDB lineage: Bacteria > Actinomycetota > Thermoleophilia > Solirubrobacterales > Solirubrobacteraceae > Palsa-465. Next base: position 961 of record DATCNP010000146.1, read on the forward strand.
CAGGGAGCCTCGATAGCAGCGCTATCGGGGCGACTGAGGACGCCGGACTCGGGCCGCCCGACGCGGCGCGGCGGCACAGCGCTTCATTGCGTTAGAGGCTCTTAGGCGGGCTTCGCCGAACCCCCACGTCAACGGCGAGCTGCGTCGCCTGCGCGAGTGTTCGCGAATGACGCCTGACATCGAACCTCGGTATGGCTTGACCGGGCAACGTTTGCGCGCCGCGTAGCCTCCGAGGCCGGTCAGGAATACTTCGGTCGTGGCGACGGAGCGGAGCCAGCGGCTGCAGGATCTCGCTCAGCGCGTCACTGATTCGCTTCCGCTCGACATCGCGGAGGAAGTAGTGCTCACCGGCAGCGTGTCACGCGGGCTTGCCGATGAGATCTCCGACATCGAGATGCTGATTGTCACGCCGGAGCCACTCGAACTGGCGGCTTGCTTCGAGCACGCTCGGGCCGCGGGCCTTGAGGAGCTTGATACCTGGGGCGCGCAGGGCACACCGACGCAGCGCGTTTCTGGCTTCGATGAGGGGGTGCCTCTCGAACTCATCTGGTGGTCGCGGGAATACGCCGAGTCCTGCATCGACGCGTTCCTCCTCGGCGATACCTCGTCGGCCGCTGACGCGATCGCCAACGGCATAGCTCTACGGACGTCCGGCTCACTGTCGCGGTGGCAAGCGCGTCTTAGCGACTATCCGGACGACCTCGCGGCCGCGCGGATCGAGGAGGCTGCTCTGACCTGGGGTGGCTTTACGCCTGCGGGATTGCTCACCCTCGCCCGCCCCGGAGAGCGGCTCGCGCGCACGGAGCGGATGATGGATGACGCCTCGCGTGTCCTGCGTATCGTTTACGCGGTCAACCGGGTATGGCAGCCGACACACAAGCGCCTCGCCGCACGCTTAGCGCCGCTCGCTGTGAAGCCTGATCGACTCGCAGAGCGAATCGAAGAGGCTTTCTCAGAGCCAGACCCGCGGCGCGCACTGCTGGTTATGACCGAGCTGCAATCGGAGACGGTCGCTCTCGCACCGGATGGCCCGAACGTGAACCGCGCGCGCCGCTGCTCTCGGGGGTAGCGGACGTGCTCTCCTCCAGTCAAGGGAGGTCGACAAAGTAGTCGCGGTCTGTCCTCACCACACGGGCCCGCTGTTGGCTGGGCGAGCGTCTTCTCGCCCGATCCGACCATCAAGGGTTCACTAGACGACCAACGTCGCCGGCAGGAGCTGAGCCTCGCCCGTCGCCCCGTCGTCCGGATCGCTCGGGCCGATCTAGTCGGGAAGCCAGCCTTCGCGGTACCGGGTCGGCTTGCGCTCGGGGAATCGCGCGTACGCCTGCTTCGCGTCGGTCGTCTCCTCCTCGACGCCGGCGCCGTGGCGCAGCGCGGCCTCGTCGACGCTGTA
>DATCNP010000147.1:0-12113 GCA_036565205.1 Solirubrobacteraceae bacterium
CCGACCAGGCGGTGAGGTCCGACGAGCTCGCGCGCCTGATCGACCGGCGTGTCGTCTTGGCCGACGTGCACCCCGTCGGCGCCGGCCGCCACCACCAGGTCAGGGCGGTCGTTGAGGATCAACAGCACGCCGGCGGGGGCGACGCGGGCCGCTGTCGTGCGCGCGCTCACGGCCGCCGCGGACCCCGAGGGGACGGCGCGGGAGCTGCGTACGGCGCTCCGCCTCGACCGCGCCGGGGAGAGGGCCAGAGTTGGGGCAGCGTAGCCGCAAGCGCGGCCGGCGGCAGAGGCCCGGCGCGGCCGTCAACCGGCCGGCGACCCCCCCGAGCGCACCCGAGTCCGCGCGGCCGCTCAGCCGCGGCCAGCGGCGCGACGAAGCGGTCCGGAGCGCGCTCAAGCCGCTCGCTCCCGGAGAGCGACCCGGAGCTGTCGTCGTAGGAGCGATCGTGGCCGCGCTGCTCGCGCTCGCCAACCTGATCGCCTACATCGCCGGGGCGAAGATCGGCGGCAAGCAGCCCGCCTTCGGCGGCATCGTCGTGTTCACGATCCTGATGCTGATCTGCGCGGTGGGCATGTGGCGGATGTGGTACGGCGCGGTGCTGGCGTTCATGGCGCTGCTGGCGATCGTGGCGACGATCTTCGCGCTGCTGCTGGTCGAAGCCAGCAACCTCCTCGGCCTGCTCGTCCCGCCGATCATCATCGGCGGCGCCGGGTACCTGTTCTGGAAGCTCGTCCGGTCGCTCAGCCGAATCCAGATGCCCCGATATCCCGGCAGCTGACGAGCCCGGTCGCGCGGTCGGAGCGCCTTGTACTAGGCTGGCCTCCGTGCCCGAGGACTCCTACGACTGTCTGGTCATCGGCTCCGGACCCGGAGGCTACGTCGCCGCGATCCGCGCCGCTCAGCTGGGGATGAAAGCCGCCGTCGCGGAGCGCGACAAGATCGGCGGTCGCTGCCTGAACTATGCGTGCATCCCGGCCAAGGCCGTGCTGCGGACGGCGGACATCCTGTCCGAGGTACGCGAAGCCGGTGACTACGGGATCAAGGTATCCGAACCCGAGATCGATTTCACCGGTGTCGTCGCCCGGCGCGAGAAGGTCGTCTCGACCCTCACCGGCGGCGTCGCAGGTCTGATGAAGAAGAACAAGATCGACGTGCTCGAGGGAGACGCGTCACTGTCCGGTGACGGCGCGGTCAAGGTCGGCGAGCGCACGATCGCGGCCAAGACGATCGTGCTCGCCACCGGCTCGGTCAAGCGGCCGATTCCCGGCGCCGAGTTCGGCGGACGCGTGATCGGGACCGAAGAGGCCTGGGCGCTGAGCGAGCTGCCGGCGAGCATGGCCGTCGTCGGCGCCGGCGCGTCGGGCGCCGAGATCGCCTCTGCATATGCGCGCCTCGGGGTCGAGGTGTCACTGTTCGAAGCCCTCGAACGAGTCCTCCCGACCGAGGACGCCGACATCTCGAAGCTCGCCGAGCGTGGACTCAAGCGTCAGGGCATGTCGATCCACACCGGCACGCTGGTCACGGACGTCAAGTCGGGCAAGTCGAGCGTCAAGTTCACCTACGGCGAGCAGTCCGGCGAAGTCGATTGGCTGGTGATCGCCGCCGGCCGCGGAGCCGACGTCGATGGGCTCGGGCTCGACGCCGCCGGGGTCAAGCTCGGCGCCGGCGGACTGATCGAAGTCGACGGCGCGATGCGCACCAGCGCGGCCGGCATCTACGCGATCGGCGACCTCGTTCCCGGGCCGGCGCTGGCCCACAAGGCCTCGGACGAGGGCGTGATCGCAGTCGAGGACGCCGCCGGCATGACGACCCATCCGATCGAATACATCGACATCCCGCGGGCGACCTTCTGCACCCCGAACGTGGCCAGCTTCGGCCTGACCGAGGCCCAGGCGCGCGAGCAGGGATACGACGTCGTGGTCGGCAAGGTCCAATACGGCGCCGTCGGTGCCGGGACCATCTACGGCGACCGCACCGGCCTGGTGAAGATCGTCGGCGAGACGCGCTACGGCGAGCTGCTCGGCGGCCACATCGTCGGCGCCAAGGCCACCGAGCTGATCCAGGAGCTCGTCAACGCGCGCGGGCTCGAGGGCGGCTACCCCGAGGTCGCGCGGACGATCCACGGCCACCCGACGATGTCCGAGGCGGTCATGGAGGCCGCGCGCGCCGCCGACGGCTGGCTGATCCACGGCTAGTGGGACAGCGTTGGCGAGCTCGCCGACCTTCTACTACGACCTCGGCAGCCCCGCGTGCTACATGGCGGCCGAGCGGATCATGTCTGAGCTGCCCGTCGTCCCCGAGTGGGAGCCGGTCCTGTGGGCTGACATCGCCGGCGCGGACACACCGCCGGATCGCGCACGATTGGCACGTCTGATCGATGAGCACGGCCTGCAGCCGCTCCGCTGGCCGGAGAGCTGGCCGATGGACACCCGCACCGCGATGCTGGCCGCGACCTATGCCAAGCGGGTCGGCCGCGCGGTTGCGTTCTCGCTCGCGGCGTTTCGCCAGGCGTTCGCCGGCGGCCGGAACCTGGCCGACGAGGACACGGTCCTGATCGCGGCGGCGGCGTGCGAGATGCATCCGGCGGCCCTGCTGAAGGGGATCTCCCTGCGCTCGGTGGTGCAGGGACTCGAGCTCGCCGGGGCCCGCGCCGGCGCGGCGGGCGCGCGCTCGCTGCCGGCGATCCAGGTCGGAGAGCGGCTGTTCCAGGGCTGCCGGGCGATCGAGCTGGCGGCGGCCGAGCTGACGGCGGCCGGATGAGGGCCAACCGGGCGTTTCATCTGACGGTCACCCGCGAGGGCCTGGAGCCTGCGTTTCTCGCCGACCCGAGGCGCCTGGACCGGATCGAGGTCGTCTCGATCGACAACGGCGAGGTGGTGCTCTACTGGGATCTGCCGGCCAAGCGGGCCTCGAAGCTGCTCAAGTCGCTGCGGACCGACCTGGTCAATCTGGCGGCGGATGACTTCATCGCGACCTGGGAGGGCGCCGACGTGGAGGGCGACCTGTGAGCTCCGGCCTCAAGGGAGATTCGCCCACCCAGGAGCCGACCCCGATCCAGCGGACGATCGTGCGGCGGGCCGCCGAGACGAGGGCGACCGTCCCTGACCTCGAGCTCAGCGCAGATGTCGAGATGGCCGCCTGCCTGGCGCTCGTGCAGGATCGGGGCTATTCCATCACCGCGGTGCTGGTCAAGTCCTGCGCGCTCGCGCTGCGCGCGGTGCCGCGCGTCAACGGCGCCTACCGTGACGGACGCTTCGAGCTCCATGGGCGGGTCAACATCGGCGTCCTCTGCGAGACCGAGGACGCGTACATGATCCCCACCGTGCTCGACGCCGATGCGAAGTCACTGGCCGAGCTGAGCGACGAGCTCGACACGCTCGTGAGGCGCGCCCGAGATGGAGCGCTGACGTCACCGGAGCTCGCCGGCGCGACGTTCACGCTGGCGGATCTGGGTGCTCACGAGATCCCCCGCTGGACGGCGCTGGTCAGCCCACAGCAGGCGGCGATGCTGGTGGCCGGCGCGACTCGGGCGGTGCCGATCGTACGCAACGGGGCTATCGTGGCGGCTGAGATGGCAACCCTGACGCTCGGCTGCGATCATCGGATTCTCTATCCAAGCGAGGCCGCGCGTTGGCTGAGGCACGTTCGCAGAGCGGTGGAGGAAGGGGTGGCTTGAGCGACGATCAGGAGGAGCTCGCCGGGCGGCTGCTGGTACGCGGGCGAGAACAGCTGCTGGCGCGGCTGCGCCCGGCGTTCGAGCAGGCGGCAGCCCCGTACGAGAGTGAGCTCGCCCTCGATCCCGAGACGCTCGAGCAGATGGTCCAGGGAGCAGCGGATCGGGCCGACGGGGCGCTCTGGAGGCGATCGCTGGCCGCGGCGGCGCGCGATGAGCTGGGCATCGAGCTCGGCGAGGCGCTGACCCACCCGGCGGTGGAGCGGGCCCAGGAGCTCGCCGGTGCCCCGCGGTACGACCGTGCCTCGATCCCCGCCGATGCCGGCGCGACAGATCGGCCACACGAGATCGCGGCGCCATCGGCCCGGGAAGCGGGGAACCTGGCGCTGCCCGAGATCCACGAAGAGCCCGCGTCCGAGCTGACGCCGCAGGCGGTCCGGCTCCCGGCCGTGCACCTCGGAGGGATCGGAAACCTGTCGCGCGGCGAGGCGAGTCTCGAGCTGCGTTTGTCTGATGCCGGGCTCGACATCGTCCGAAGCGACACCTCGACCACGCTGGGCCGGCTGCAGTGGAGCGAGATCCTCTCGATCGAGACACCACGACCTCGCGGGCGCCGCCGGCGGCGCACCCGTGCGCAGTTGCTCGTCCGCACGGCGCGGGGAGAGGCTCATTTCGAGATCCCCGGCGTCAGTGAGGCGGAGCTTCGTGGCCACGTCGAGCCTCTGTTCGCCGCCAGCCGAGAGGGCTAGGCCCGCTCGCGTTCCAGTGCCCGGATGTCGTGGGCGAGATCCTCGGGCGTCAGCTGGTCGGCGGCGAATCCAATCCGCTCGAAGCCGCGCTTGTCGATCAACAGAACGAAGGTCGAGTGGTCCACGTTCGGCGTCACGGGCGCGATCGCGTAGTCGTGCCATACGCGGTGCATCACCGACATCGGTCCGCTGACGAACGCCAGCCGGCCGGTCAGCTCGTGGCGGCTGAGAAACGCCTTGCGGTTGTGGTCGGTGTCCTGCGCCGGCTCGACGCTCACGCCGATCGCCGGCACCCCGCGGCCCGCGTTGGGGAGGTCGTTCAGAGCGCCCTTGATCTGCTCGACCATGAACGGGCACGTGTCCTTGCACAGCGAATGGATGAACGTCAGGACGACGACGTGGCCGCGGTAGCGCGCCAGCGTCACCCGGCGGCCGGACTGGTCGGTGAGCGAGAAGTTGGCCGCGCGCAGGCCGGCCGGCAACGTCGGCCCGTCGAAGCGGCTGCCTGCGATCGGGGTCGTCGACGACGATGCCGGTCCGATCAGGAGCACGACCGCGATCGCCGTGAGCAGCGCGACGAGCACGACGAACAGGATGCGCTGCGCTCTCGAGCTCGCAACCATTGCTCGATTCTCGCACGGCAGCGTTACGCCGGCTCCGATCCGGCCGTCCGCGGCCGGTCCGGGCGCGGTAGACGGCGGACCGGATTTGGATCGGGTAAACCCACCTGATGCAGGACGCCGCCTCACTGGCCGAGTATCTGCGCCACGAGATCCGCGACGAGCGGGTCCTGGAGGCGATCGCAGCCGTGCCGCGGGCGCGTTTCGTCCCCAAGGCTTACCGGCGGCACGCTTACGAGGACGTCGCGCTGCCGATCTGGTGCGGGCAGACGATTTCACAGCCGACGGTGATCGCCCGGATGCTGGCGCTGCTCGAGCTCTCGCCGAGCGATCGTGTGCTCGACGTCGGTACGGGATCGGGCTATCACGCCGCTCTGCTCGCGCGGCTCACGGCCCACGTGTGGACGATCGAGCGCCACGAGAAGCTGAGCGCTCGGGCTCGCGCGGCCGCCGTCGAGCTGGCGATCGAGAACGTCACCTTTGTCGTCGGTGACGGCGCTGAGGGCCTCGCCGAAGAGGCGCCGTTCGACGTCATCAACGTCGCGGCTGCAGTCGGCGCCGCCGTTCCCGGCCCGCTGCTGCGCCAGCTCGGATTGTCCGGGCGGCTCGTGGCGCCGGTCGGCGACACCGACCAGCGCCTGCTACGGGGTCGCCGTACCTCACTCGGGATCCGCGGCGAGCTGCTGGATCCGGTCAGGTTCGTGCCCCTGATTCGCGATCGTCGCTGAGCACCCGCTGAGGCGGCGACGCATCACCTCGACTGCGACCGGGTTCTCGTCGATCAGAACGAAGCGCCGCCCGAGTTCACGACAAACGGCTCCGAGGGTTCCCGAGCCGGCAAAAGGATCGAGGCACCAGCCACCCGGACGCGAGGAGGCCGCGATCAGGCGCCGCAGCACTCCCTCGGGCTTCTGCGTCGGATAGCCGGTCTTCTCGCGTCCGTTGGTTGGGACGATGGTGTGGAACCACACGTCGGTCGGGCGCTTGCCGCGAGCCGCCTTCTCCGCGCCGACCAGGCCCGGCGCCATGTACGGCTCACGCTCGACCGCGTCGGCGTCGAAGTGGTGGGCGCCCGGGGTGCGGACGTAAGCCAGGATCGTGTCGTGCTTGGCCGGCCAGCGCCGTCGCGGCTTGGCGCCGTAATCGTAGGCCCAGATGATCTCGTTCAGGAACGACTCGCGCCCGAACAGCTCGTCGAGCAGCAGCTTGCAGTAGTGAGCCTCGCGGTAGTCGATGTGGAAGTACAGGGTGCCGTGGGGCGCCATCAGCTCACGAGCCCGAACCAGCCGCGGCTCGAGGAACGCGAGGTAGTCGGCGAAGGCATCGTCATAGCTCAGCGACTGGAGCAGGCGCGAGCTGTAGCGCCGGCCTCCGAATCCAACCCGGGGTGCGCTCGGATCGGCGACGACCGCGACCGTGTGCCGGGCCTGTGCGTGGCCGGTGTTGAACGGCGGATCCATGTACACGACGTCGAAGCTCGCGTCGGGCAGGCAGCCCATCGCGTGCTCGTTGTCCCCGGCCAGCACGAGATCGTCGTCGAGTACGAGCTCCTCATCGGTGGACTGGATCCGCACGATCGGCAAACGTAGCGCGCTGTGCGGCAGCCGCAGCAGCGGGGCGCGCGACCCCGTACACCGGCTGACGCCCGGACGTGAGTAGAATGTATTAGTCGTGTTCCCTGCTCGCTACCGGGGTCGGCGCTCCGCCTTGGCAGCGCGGGTTGCCGCCCACCCGTGGATCGCTCGTCATCCGCTGGCGGCGCGCTTGGCCGGCGTATTCCTCTCGGCCCGCTTCACCGGTTACGCCGCCGGCTCCGCGATCGCGTTCGTGTTGAGCAACCTGGCCTTCGCGTTGTTCTATGTCGCCAATGCCTCGACCGTCGCGTGCTCGGTGGCGGGGTTCGTGGCCGGAGCGATCCCCAACTGGATCCTCAACCGGCGCTGGGCCTGGCGCCGAAGCGGCACGCCGGTGTTCGGGCGAGAGGTGATCGGATACATCGGCGTCTCGATCGTCGTCCTCGTCACGACGTCGGCGGCCACCGGGTGGACCAACTCCCAGGTCCAGTCGATTCCGTCCCACTACGGCATTCGCGTTCTGCTGGTCACCGCGTCGTACGTAGCGGTGACCGTGGTGCTGTTCGTCGCGAAGTTCGCGATCTACGACTACTGGGTGTTCTCGGACGAGAGCCGCGTGCGCGCGGCGCTGCGCTCTCTGAGCCAGGTACCGAGGACTGCACGCGCGAACCGCAGGCCGTAGAGCAGGTTCGGCCCCTTCTTGGTGCTGGTCGCGCCGTCGGGCCGATCACGCATCGTGGTCGGCACCTCGATCACGCGAAAGCCCGACATCGCGGTGCCGATCAACAGCTCGGAGGTCTGGTACTGAGGCTGGTTCAAGGTGACCACTTCGCTGACCTCTGAACGCATCGCGCGCAGACCGCACGCCGGATCTGTGATCCGCTGGCGGAGAAGCAGGCTGACCAGGCCGCCGAAGAAGATCACGCCGGCGTGGCGCAGCGGATCGGTCGTCAGCTCGGTTCCGAGGCGGCGGGAGCCGTTGACGAAGTCGGCGCGGCCGGAGACGATCGGCTCGACCAGGCGCTCGAGCTCCGCCGCCACGTACTGGCCGTCGGCATCGATCGTGGCGATCACCTGGGCACCGCGTGCCCGGGCGAGCCAGTATCCCAGCTTGAGCACCACCCCCTGCCCGACGTTGACCGGCACGTCGCACACGAGCGCACCGGCGTCCTGTGCGCGTTCGGCCGTCGCGTCCTGGGCGCCGTCGACGACGATGATGACTTCGGTCTGGAGCCCGGCCAGCTCCGAGGGGATCTCTTCGAGAACGCCCCCCACCGTCGGCTCCTCGTTGTAGGCCGGAATCACGATCGCCACAGGCGCTCCGGCGCCGGGAGGGTGGGCGGCGAGGAATGCGGCGGCGGCTCCACGCTGGATCGGCTCGAGCTTGTCGAGCTCCGCCTCGAGCGCGAACGGCTGCGGTGTGTCGAGCGTCATGGCATGCCTCCGCCGGTGCCAGCGAGCGTCGCCGGAATTCTCGTCGCCTCGGCGTCGGCCCGGGACCACTCATCCCAGACCCCGGCCAGCCCGTCGGCAAACTCGTAGCGGTGCGACCATCCGGCCGCGCGCGCCCGGCTCGGGTCGACGATCACGGCGGGCATCTCCCCGGGCTGGGCGGGGCCGTGACGGACGGTCAGCTCGGCGCCCGTCACCCGGCAGACCTCCTCAACTACCTCGAGCACGGAGAGCGACGTTCCGCTACCGATGACCACCGGCCCGTGCCACTGCTCGTCGGTGAGCGTAAGGCGCATCGCGGCTACGACATCCGAGACGTGAACGTAGTCCCGCACGTGGCGGCCGTCACCGTAGATCTCGAATGTCGTACCGAGCCGGATCGCGCGCATCAGGCGCGCGACGATGCTGTCCTTGGCCTGCATCCCGGGTCCGTATACGTTGGTCAGCCTGAGACAGGCGCAGCGCAGCCCGTAGGAGGCGGTGTAGGCCGACATCAGCATCTCGCCCGCGGCCTTGGTCGAGCCGTAGGGCGTCAGCGGCCTGAGAGTCGCCGCCTCTGAGATCTTGGCCGCATCCGTGAGGCCGGTGACGGCATTGGTCGAGGCGAATGCGAGTGACTTCACCCCGACTGCCCGAGCCGCCTCCAGCAGCGCCGAGGTGCCGGCGACGTTGGTCCGGTAGGTCAGCTCCGGCTGCTCTACGGAGCGCAGCACCGAGGTCACCGCGGCGAGATGGACGATTGAGTCAAAGCCGCCGTCGAACGCCTGCCCGAGCGCAGCCGGGTCGGCGATGTCGCCGATCACCATGTCGACCCACGGGTCGACATGCGGCTGCAGGTCGACGACACGCACGTGCGCGCCTTCGGCCGTGAGCTCCGAGACGACGTGGCGGCCGATGAACCCGGATCCGCCGGTCACCAGGACGCGACGACCAGCCAACGACCTCGCCGCCGATCCCCCCGATGCGGAGGGAATCACGTTGCCTGGGCCAGTTCGCTCGAAGTGCGGGGGAGCTCGCTCGTCGTCTCGGCCCACTTGACCGTTGCCCGGACCGCGGCCATGTCGACGCGGTCCCGGTAGCGCTCGACGACGTCGAACATATGGTCGATCAGCGCCTCGGACAGGAGCGTCGGCTTCAGGCCGAGACCTTCGAGCGCGGTGTGGACGACGTTGTAGTAGTGGTCGTACATCTCCACGCGCGGGTTCTCCGTGTGGTCGATCTGCACCTCACCGGGGAAGTCGTCCTTGATCGTCCCGGCGAGCTGGTTCAGCGAGAACGTCTCAGTCATCTGGTTGAAGACGCGGAAATCGCCCCGCTCGGCCGGGTTCTCGCAGGCCAGCCGGATGCACTCAACGGTATCGTTGATGTTGATGTAGCCGCGGGTCTGGGATCCGTTGCCGTACACGGTGAGGGGGTGGCCGAGCACGGCCTGGATCACGAACCGGTTCAGCACGGTGCCGAACACGCCGTCGTAGTCGAACCGAGTGGCCAGCCGGTCGTCGTGCTTGGTCTGCTCGGTATCGGCGCCGTACACGACGCCCTGGTTCAGATCGGTGGCGCGCAGGCCCCAGATCCGGCAGCCGAACTCGATGTTGGTCGAGTCGTGCACCTTCGTGCAGTGGTAGAACGAGCCCGGCTTCTTGGGGTAGATCATCCGGTCCTTGCGGCCCTTGTGCTCGATCTCGATCCAGCCCTCCTCGATGTCGATGTTGGGCTGGCCGTACTCGCCCATCGTGCCGAGCTTGACGAGGTGGATCTCGCGATCGATGTCGGCAATCGCGTACATCACGTTGAGGTTGCCGACGACGTTGTTGGTGTGCGTGTAGACGGCGTGGGCCTGAGAGATCATCGAGTACGGAGCCGCGCGCTGCTCGCCGAAGTGCACGATCGCCCCGGGATGGAAGTCGCGCACCATCTCGTGCACAAAATCGGCATCGCACAGGTCGCCCACGTAGGACTTCATCGGCTTGCCGGAAACCTCGGCCCAGACGGCCAGGCGCTCCTCGAGCGTGCAGATCGGGATCAGGCTCTCGACGCCCATCTCCACGTCGTAGCCACGTCGGGCGAAGTTGTCGCTGACGGCGACGTCGTGCCCGAGCGCGGACAGATGCAGGGCGGTCGGCCACCCCAGATAACCGTCACCGCCTAGAACCAAGATTCGCATGGACGCTCCAATAGCTTCACTGAGTTGAGATCTTCAGCAACCGTGGCCAGCCGCAGAGCCTGTCCACCGGCCACAGCTCCAAATATCGCTGACCAGCAAGCGCACGAGAATAGCCGACCGGGTACCCGAAAGTAGTCCGGGCGCGGTGAAAGGTTACGGCACCGGGCCGACGGAGAGTGCCGTCAGACCGGGGCGCTTAGCCCGCCGGCCCGGGGCGGCTGCTACGTTCGACGCGTCTCGTGTCCGGGCAGACGCTACAAGCACGACCACCGACGCGCCGCCGGCTGACCTTGGCCAGGGCGACCTGGGAGCGCCGCGGCGAAGCCGCCGAGATCGCCTACCGCTGGCGCTGGGCTCTCGGCGCCGTCGGCCTGCTGGGCCTCTCCACCGTGGTCGTGCTGATCGCGCGCGTGCGACCGGGATACGACCCGTACGGGTGGCTCGTGTGGGGGCACCTGACCGTGCACGGGGCGCTCGACACCAACGGCGCGCCATCGTGGAAGCCGCTTCCGTTCCTGGCCACGGTCCCGTTCGCGCTCGCGGGTCACTACGCGCTGTGGCTGTGGATGATCGGCTCGGTCGCCGTGTCGCTCAGCGGGTTCGTGTTCGCCTGGCGGATCGCCTTCCGCCTGACCGACGCCCCACCCGAGCGTCGCTACGCCTCCTACGCAGCGGGCCTGTTCGCGGCGATTTCGCTGGGCCTGATCTCGAATTACCCGCACTTCATCCTCAGCGCGCAGTCGGACCCGATGATCGTCTCGCTGTGCCTTGCGGCGATTGACTGCCAGCTTTCCGGGCGCCGGCGCTGGGCCTTCTGGCTCTGGGTGCTGGCCGCCCTGGGCCGTCCCGAGGCGTGGCCGTTCCTCGGCCTCTACACGTTCTGGATCTGGCGCTCCGAGCCAGCGCGCCGCCGCGAGCTCGTGGCCGGTCTCGCGCTCATTCCGCTGCTGTGGTTCGGGATCCCGGCGCTGACCGCGAAGAGCTTCTTCATCGCCGGCGACAACGCCCTGCACTCACCCCGTCAGCTCCACGGCAGCCGCGTGACCGGGACGGTGCAGCGGTTCCTCGACCTCAACGGCACGGTGGTTCTGATCGCCGCCGCGCTGGCCAGCGCGATCGCCGCCGTGCAACGCCGCCGCTGGGTCCTGATGCTCGCCGCCGGCGTCGCCGTGTGGGTGGTGGTCGAAGTCGCGTTCGCGGTCCACGGCTGGGCGGCGGTGCCGCGGTACCTGTTCGAGGCGGCCGGCGTCACGGCCGTGCTCGCCGGCGTGCTCGCGGGGCGCGTGATCCTAGACCTTCCGCCGTTGATCGGCCGGCTCCGTCTGGGTATGGCCCCCCAGCTGGCGAGCTGGGGCACAGTCGCGGTGCTGGTGATCCTCGGCGCGGCGGTGCTCCCTCGAGCTCGGGCGCAGTACCGCGTCGAGCGCCACGACCTGGCCCACGAGCGAGCGCGCGCGAAAGAGTTCAACCGCCTCTCGGGAGTAGTCACGCGCCTGGGGAGCGCCCGGATCCTCGCTTGCGGTCAACCACACACTCCGATCGGCTACCAGAGCGTCCTGGCCTGGTACATGGGAATCAAGATCGGCGAGCTCTACGTCAATCAGAACGTGATCCGCCTGCACCCCCATCCGCTGGTCAACCTCTACCCGACGGCCGGCGGCTGGAAGGTGTTCCCGAGCCATCTGGCGACGGCGGCCGAGCGGGCCCGCTGCGCCGGCCTGACGCTCCGAACCTGAGGTCACGGGATGGCCCGGGCTCGCAGGCGCCCCCTCGCACCGAGCCGAGCCCGCGCTCGGCTGGCGCTGCTCGGCGCGGCGGCTGTCCTGGTGATCGCGGCACTGCTCAGTAGTGGCGGGGGCGGTCCGCCGCCAGGGCCGCCGC
>DATCNP010000148.1:0-5046 GCA_036565205.1 Solirubrobacteraceae bacterium
AGACGAGCTCGCGCTTGGCCGCCTGGGCTTCGTCGAGTGTCTCCGCGCCCGTCTGCCAGTAGGCGCAGCTATAGGTCATCGTGTCGTCCAGGAACTGCTTGAAGAAGTCGTTGCCGACGTCGTAGTGGTGGCGGATGGCCAGCCGGTCGCGGGCCAGCGTGTGGCGCTCACCACGCAGCCGTAGCTCGCTGGCGGGCCGGCGCGGCGGTGGCGTCACGCCGATCGCACGGATCAGCCCGACGACGAGCCGGCCGATCGCCCACGGTCGCAACGGCGGCGGCTCGAAGCTGTCCACGAGCCGTAGGGCGGCATCGATGTCGTCGGTCTCGATCAGTCCGAGCGCGTAGGCACGGCCGAGCCCCAGCTCACCGGGAGCCCGCAGCAGGTGGGCGAGCGCTTGCGGCGAGCGGACCGTGAACGTCGGCGCCGGCTGCTCGGTCGCCTGCACCGTGGTGCCGTCCCAAAAGCGCACAGCGAACGGGCGGCGCGGTAGCGCCCGCTCCAGCTCCCCCCGCAGTGCCGCGGTGCGCGCGAACGGCACGTCGCTAGCTGACGGCCTTCAAGGTTTTACGCGCGCGCCGCGCCGGCCCGACGCGCACCACGTCGTAGGCGATCCCGAGCTTCTCCATCAGCTCGCTGAACCGTGCAGAGAGGTCGATCTGGCGACCATCGGCCCCGTGCCGGGAGGAGGCCGGGAAGGCGTGAAAGGTGTCGTGCCACGCCTCTCCCCAGGTGAGGATCGCGAGCCACGCGAGGTTGCGTGACTCGTCGGCGCGGTCGTAGTCCTGCTTGCCGAAGAGGTGGAAGAGCGAGCTGATGCTGAACGTCGGGTGGTGCATCAGGAAGACCCGCGCGGCGGCGCCCCACAGCAGTGCGGTCAGGTCACCGGTCACGGCGCCGCGGTCGCGAGGATCAGAAGGTCCTGCCAGACGAGCAGGTGGCTCGTCCACCCGAAGCACTTCCCGATGATCACGACGGATCGGCGTTACCGCGGTGCCGACGCCGCTCGCGACGCGGCCGACGACCGGCATCGAGACGGGGCGCACAGCCCCGTTCGCCTCGGCGGCGAGCGATCCCGGTTCGGCCGCCGCGACGACCCTCACGGCGGTGGCGGTGTCGGCCATCGGCGGCCACATCCTAGCGTTCCCCCGTCTCGCCAGCGGCCGGCCCTGCGGCGATCACTCAGCAGACGCTTTTGAACTTCCAACTTAGACCGGATCTCCGAATGGGGTGGTCGACTCGCTGGATCCGGCGAAACTGACCCGGTGGCTGGTGCGGCGTCGCGTGATCAGGTCTGTGCGCTGGCTGGCTTGTCTGAGCGGGTCCGCAGGGTCGTTTTGGTGTGTTTGTGAGCAGCGACAACCCACCCCGACCCGACCATCGCCGAAATCTCGCCGGTCGCCGAATCCAGGGCGGACGCAGACGCGTGCAAAGTTCCCGAGTTGCCTATGCACGGTCGTCTCGACCGCTTCCGCACAAAGGCCTGGCCACTCAGCTCGGTACTGCGATCGAGTTGTCCGGCTGGGGCTCATTCCGGCCTGCCAGGCGCGGGTTCGGCTCTATTGGTCGGCGAGGTCGTCGTCTCCGCCAGCAGCCTGCTCGCCAGCCGCCTCCTCGAATAACTTGCGTCGCCGCTTTTCCACTTCATCGAGTTCCGTCCGAGCGAGCGCCGTCCGCGCTGGCGGCGAATCCTCCCCCTCGATCTGCTCAGTGAAATGTTCCAACGCCCTCTTGCGATGTCCCCCAAGCGACCGCAGGAGCGACAACTCGTCCTCTTGAAGATCATCCGCCTGCCCCTCGGCTTCAGCGATCTCGTTCTCGATGTCGGCCTCGACGAGAGCGAGCCGCAGCCAAACCTGGTACTCGTCGTGCTGCAAGCGCTGCAGTTCCGTAAGCCGCCCGAGCCATCGGCTCCCGTCCTCGTCAGGAACGGCGCGTGCCGGGAACAAAGGCGCCTCGAGTCGTTCGCGTAGCTTCTCCGTCTCGGGTGGCGGCCAGCCATGTGGCCAGTCGCTTCGGTGCGCCCAAAGTCTCAGGATCAGATCGGTGGCCGCCGCCTTTGCCTTCTCGTCCTCGTCTTCCGCTCGGATCAGGAGCTCGGCAACACGATGGGCTATCCAGCGTCCGAGGGTGTCGACCGAGTCCTCGAGCCCGAGCTGGGCAACGATCCGCTCACCCAAGCTGACGATGTCCGTCCATCGTCTCGAGCGCTCCGTTGCCTCGGAGGAGGTAGATGCGGCTTTCCCCACGCTCGTATCTGTCTTCTTCCTCGACACCGGCACGTTCAGCGTACTGCCGCGTAAGCCGGACCTCAAAGATCAGATCCATCTGCCTCGCAACGAGGAAGGCCAGGAGATCGGGGAGCCCTACCCAGGTGCGTCGGCCTTCGCTGTAGCTTGGCCGCTCGTAGCGGCGCTCGCTCGGTGGCCGATCGCTCCAGGCTTCAACCCAGGAAACCGCGCGTCCGTCGGAGGCGAGGAGCGTTCGCCCGCCATCCGCCTCGCGCAGTCGGTGCTGCGCGATGATCGCACGGCCGAGGCTGGTGAAGGTGAGCTGCATGCGCCGTAGAGGGTCGTGCTTCTCCAGACCCTCGTCCTCGCGGCGATGCTCCCGTGTCCAGCCGAGCAGTTGAAAGCCCGGTTCGTCGATCTCGAGATCGTCCGGATAGTCCCCTAACCGCTCTTCGGGCAGCCGGAAGTCGCTGGGGTCTTTGCAGGTCTGCAGCCCGCGGAGCAAAGCATCGGCCGTGTCTGGGGTGACCAGCGCGCTGCTGACGAATGAGTCGCCGTAACGATCAGCGCCTGAGACCTCGCAGCTGGCGTCGACGACAATCGACGCGCTCGCCCCGTGACCGAGCCCGAGTTGCTCGTCGAAGTCCTGGGGCGTCCGTTGCCGCCACTGCTCTAGGGGGCCCAGCACCCCGTAGCTTTCAGGCTCCAGGGGCGCCGGCCGGCGAAGGTCGACCGTCCATCGGTCTGGCGAGGCATCTAAATGGCCTGCCAGCCAGTCGACCCAGGGGTCCTGTGGGTCGTCGTATGAATCGACCGAGATAGCTGCGCCCTCGGCGACGAGCTCGCCAGCCACCAGCAGCATCGCGTGATATTCGAGACACGTGCGCAGCCGCTCAACCCGAGGCTGGCTGCCATGACTGTGACCCGTCTCGTCGTAGTCATCGCGCCGGCGGCGCCGGGAGCCCACCTCGTTTGCGCTGTCGTCGGTGTAGTACAGGCGATCGACAATCCAACTCTCGGCCCGCGCGGCTATTTCGTCGACGCCCAGCGCGAAAATCAGCGGAGCGCTGAAGGACGGAAATGCTTTGATCGTGAGACGCGGCGCTCCTTGATCCCCCGCACCGGAGTGGTGGATGACCGTTTCAGCGGCTGCGCGGCCCATGCAGATCGAGAGATTGACGGTCAGCTCGCCGGTAGAGGGATCGAAGTGATGTAGCTCCACTGTCAGCAGCGTCGCTCGCGAGACACACGGCGAGGTGGGCTCGTTCGCAACTAATCGCCCGATAGGCGAGGGTGGAGCGAACCCGG
Source organism: Solirubrobacteraceae bacterium (assembly GCA_036565205.1). Classification (GTDB taxonomy): domain Bacteria; phylum Actinomycetota; class Thermoleophilia; order Solirubrobacterales; family Solirubrobacteraceae; genus Palsa-465. The sequence continues at coordinate 3,540 of DATCNP010000148.1, forward strand.
CCGCAGCCGGAACCGAGGCCCAGCGCGATGCCGCCACGAAGACAACGATGACGTTCACTCCAACCGCCAGCGCACATATAACGCCGCGCAAAAGCGACGAGTGACCCGTTGCTGTGGGCTCGCCTTGCTCGCGATTGTCGTCAGTCGAAGCCCCGATGAGACTCATGCTCGTCGCCGGGCCGGACGGATCTGCTCCGGCAAACCCGTGCAACGCCGGCGAAGAGCAGAGCTTCTTGCACGATGCGGAGATCCCAGCTGACGACCGTTCTGATCCTCCCGCCGGCGCCCAAGTCGACGACTCCTTTGGCGACATTCAGAGCGTCCGCATCAGCCCCCACCGCCGCCGAAACCAACGATCGGTTTGCCTGCGATGGGACGCCAGCACGACGATCACGAGATGCGCGCAATTGGCGATCAGCAGGGAAGCGGTCAACTTCGACCGGTGACCTGCTCTGCTAATCGCGCGACACTTTCGCAACGCTGTGCGGATCTTGAGCAGGCCGCGTGGGGTACTGCGTGTATGCCCTCGCGCCGTTGTTCCCGGACGGCGCGGTGGGCGGTCGGCTCAGCCGGCTGCTCTACGACAACGAGTGAGTGTCAGTTGCCGTCGCCGCCAGGTCGGCGGCGGCGGCGACGACCTCGGCGACCAGCGTGGCCAGGTCGCTCTCGGTGCTGCCGGGGTGCAGGATGCAGGCGCGCATGGTTTCGCGTCCCGCGTAGACCGTGCCGGTCACGAACGCCCGCCCCCGCGCCTGGACGGCCTCCGGCAGGGCGCGGTTGACGGCCTCGGTGCGGTCCGGCGCGCACCCGGGCGGCCGGGCCCGGAACGCCACGATCGACGTCTGCGGCGTGGCCGCGAGCTCGAGCGCCGGCTCCCGCTCCACCAGCGCGGCGAGCTCGCAAGCGAGCGCGTTGGCGCGCATGACCTGGTCGACGATGCCGTCGCGGCCGCGGGCGGCGATCGTAGCCCACGTCTTCAGGGCCCGGAACGGCCGCGTCTGCTCGAGGCCGTACTCGGCGAAGGTACCCACCTCCGCCCCCGCGTCCTGGCGCAGGTAGGGCGGGACGACGCTGAACGCGTCGCGCAGGTCGTCGGCGCGGCGCACCAGCGCGCAGCCTACGTCGACCGGGACGCCGAGCCACTTGTGCGGGTCGAGCGTCAGCGAGTCGGCGCGCTCCATGCCTCGGTAGCGCGCGGCCAGCGCCGGGTCGAGCACGCCGAAGGCGCCGTAGGCCCCATCGACATGGAACCAGAGCCGCTCGGCGGCGGCGACTTCGGCGAGCGCGTCGAGCGGATCGATCGCGCCAGTGTTCACGGTTCCCGCCGAGCCGACGAGCAGCGCGGGCGTCGCGCCGGCGGCGCGGTCGGCAGCGATCGCGCCGCGCAGTGCGTCCGCGTCGAGACGTCCCCCCAGCAGCGGCACCGGCCGGATACAGTCGCTCCCGAGCCCGAGCAGCTCGAGCGCACGCGGCACGCAGCTGTGCGCCTCGGAGGGCACGTACGCTA
>DATCNP010000149.1:0-8941 GCA_036565205.1 Solirubrobacteraceae bacterium
AACGCCGGCCAGGACTGCACGGCCGCAACCCGCGTGCTCGCGGGCCCGAAGATCCACGAGGACTTCATCTCCGGCATCGCCGAGGCGGCGGGCTCCCTCAAGGTGGGCGATCCGAGCCAGGGGGACACCGATATGGGCCCGCTGGTCTCGAAAGCCCAGCGCGAGCGGGTCGAGGGCTTCCTGAGCCGTGCTCCGGACCACGCTCGAACGGTCGCCGGCGGCAAGGAGCCGTCCGGCAACGGGTACTTCCTCGAGCCGACCGTGATCGCGGGGCTCGAGCAGGGCGACGAGATGATCCAGCGCGAGATCTTCGGGCCGGTCATCACCGTCCAGCAGTTCTCCGACGAGGCGGAGGCGATCGCATGGGCCAACGGGACGCCGTACGGGCTCGCCTCCTCGGTATGGACCCGTGACATCGGCCGGGCGATGCGTGTCGCCAACGCGTTGCGCTTCGGCTGCGTCTGGATCAACGACCACATTCCGCTCGCCTCAGAGATGCCCCATGGCGGCTTCAAGCAGTCCGGCTATGGCAAGGACCTCAGCATGTACGCGGTCGAGGAGTACACCGAGGTCAAGCACGTGATGGTCTCATTGAGCTGATCTACGAGCTTTCGCTGCCGCAAGTAGCGAAGGTTTAGGAGCTTTCGCCGGAAAACCCCGTGCGATCCGGAACTTCCAACCGAAACAGCCGTTAGGGTTTCTGGAGACGTGGAAGCCTCTGCTCTCCCAGCGTCGGCAGCCCTCGCACGCCCTCGAATCTCGATCGGTGTATCGCTGCTGCGGTTGCGGTCCGACGAGCAGCTCGTCAGCCTCTTCCGTTCGGGCAACGATGACGCATTCCGCGTTATCCACGACCGGTATCGCCAGCGGCTGTTCGTCTACGCGCGGCAAATGCTCGGAGGTGCCTCCGACGATGCCGAGGACGCGCTGCAGGAGATCTTCGTACGAGCCTACGTTGCCCTTCGCGCCAACGACCGCGAGTTGGCCCTTCGCGCCTGGCTCTACCGGATCGCGCACAATCGTTGCATCGACCAGCTGCGCCGTCCGCCTCGGCCGATGTTCGAGGACATCGAGCTCGTCCGGCCTCCGGCGCAGGACCCGGCGGTCAAAGTCGAGCAGCGGGACACGCTGAAAAGACTCGTCGCCGACGTGCAACGGCTGCCGGATCAGCAGCGTTCGGCGCTGCTGATGCGCGAGCTGGGAGGAATGGCCTACGCCGACCTCGCCGGCGTGCTCGACGTATCGGTCCCGGCGGTCAAGTCACTGCTGGTGCGTGCCCGGGTCGGGCTCGCTCAAGCCGAGGAGGCGAGGGGCATGGCGTGCGCGAGCATCCGCGAGGACGTGATCCTCTCCCATGACCGCGGCGTGCGTCTGAGTGGCGTCGCGCGGCGTCACATGCGCGATTGCCCCGGGTGCCGCGCGTTCAGGACCGAAGTTCGCGGGGTCAGCCATCAATTCGCGGCGCTGGCTCCGACGCTCGGTCCCATCGGTCTGGTGGCCAACTTCCTCGGTATCGGCGGAGGTGGCGGTGCCGCGGCCGGGGCAAGCGGGGGCGCGGCCGCCGGTGGCGGGGCTCTGGCCGCGGGAAGCAGCGCCGCTGTCGGCAGTGGCGCGATCGCCTCCGCCGGCGCCCTGGCGACCGGAGCCGGGCACATCGTGACCCTCCTCGCTGCGGCCGTCGTCACAGCCGGCGGAGCGGTCGAAGTCCAGAGCACGCTCGCTCCGGCCCCGGTGCACAGAGCCCATCACCACAGCGTCTCCCGCTCCAAGATCACCACCTATGGGGAGAGCGCGCAGGTCGCGGTCGAGACGTCGGGCCTCCCTCAGGCCGCGCCGCCGCCGAGCACGGTCGACCTGGTCCGCACCCCGCCCAGGGCCCTGCCTAAGGCCCGCCCGCACCCGGCCGCACCGAAGCCGGCCGGGCTCCAGACGCAGAGCGTCCCGCCGCCGGGGGCTACACCGGCCGACGGCAGCGCGCCGGGCACCGCTCCGACGCCGAGTGGGGCCACGGTGGCGCCGGCACCGGCAGACTCGACACTCTCAGTCCCCGGCGCGAGTTCGACCACCAGCAGCACCGGAACGAGCCCGAGCACGGGGTCGCAAACCGGCTCACCGAGCGCCACCAGCCCGGCCGCCGGAACCGCGTCGAGCCCACCCGCGAGTAGCGCTGGCGGTGGGACGTCCGCGAGCTCTCCGAGCGCACCCTCCTCGACCTCGCCTGAGCCGGTCAGCGGGTCGGGCGACCCGAGCGCGGGCCAGGCCGGTTCGCCGAACTCGACGTCGACCGGCCAGACCGGCAAGTAAGACGCCCGATCGCTACCTGGCAACGCTCGAGCACGAGGAGCTCGTCGTCAGGCGCGGGCGACGGTCAGGGCTGTACACGATCGTCGCCGTGCATTCGACCCTGCGGGGACCCTCGCTCGGCGGCTGCCGCATGGCCTCCTACGAGGACTCACGCGCCGCGATCCGTGACGCGCTGAGGCTCTCGCGAGCGATGACGTTCAAGGCCGCGGTCGCCGATCTCCCGCTCGGGGGCGGGAAGGGAGTGATCATGACGCCATCCGGAGCGGGCGTTAACCCACGCCTTCGCCGCGCCGCCCTGCTCGACTTCGGCGACTCGGTGCAGGCCTTGGGCGGGCGCTACATCACGGCCGAGGACGTCGGCACCTCGAGTCGAGACATGGGCGTGATCGCAGAGCGCACCGAGCACGTCGCCGGGCTGCCGCGACGCCGCGGAGGCTCGGGAGATCCGAGCCCGCTGACCGCCCTCGGAGTGACCGCCGCGATCGAGGCCTGCTGCGAGCGCGTGTTCGGCTCCCGGTCGCTGGGGGGCCGGACGATCGGGGTGGTCGGCCTCGGGCACGTCGGCTCCCGCGTCGCCAAGCAGTGCGCGCGGCAGGGCGCCAACCTGGTGCTGGCTGACGTCGACCGGCGAAAGCGGACGCTCGCAAACCAGCTCGGAGCGGAATGGAGCAGCCCCGCAGCCATCACCGAAGCCGAGCTCGACGTGCTCGCCCCATGTGCCCTGGGGGGCTTTCTCGACGACCGATCGGTGCCGCGGCTCCGCTGCTCGATCATCGCCGGCGCAGCCAACAACCAGCTCGCCGAGGAGCGAATCGCCGATCTGCTGGCCGAGTCCGGGATCTTGTGGGCCCCGGACTTCGTCGTCAACGCCGGCGGGATCATCAACATCGCCGAGGAGATCGGCGGCTACGAACCCGCCCGCGCTCGCCGCCGGGTCCGCGGTATTGGAGACGTGGTACGGCTGATCCTCGACGAGGCCGAGCGGCTGGGGACGACGCCGCTCGCGGCTGCGATGGACATAGCCCGGCGGAGGCTCCCGGCCGGCGGACCCGAGGCATGGCCGAGGTTCGAGCCCGGCGAAATCTGAGCGTCAGGGGGCAGGCGAGTGGAAGCCTGCCGGACGCTCCACCCCGAGCGGCAGCCGGCCCTCGTCCGCGAGCTTGTCGAGATGGGCGGCCAGGGTCACCGCCGCCGCGGGCCGAAGCGACTCCGGCGCATCGGCCCAGACCTCGTTCAGCAGTCCCTTGACGCTCCGCTCGCCGTTTGCCAGCGCGATGAGCAGCCTGCGCTCGCGCTCCAGCCGGTGAGCCACGTACTCATCCAGCTTGGCGGCGGCGTCGAGCACCGGTGGCCCGTGGCCGGGACCCAGCACGGTGACCGTCCGCGCCCGTAAGCGTCGCAGGCCATCGAGATAGCCGGCCATCGCGCCGGGACCGGGCGAGACGAACACGCTTCCGCTCCCGAGCACGGCGTCACCGGTCAGCGCGACGTCGCCAACCACGAAGGCCACATGATCAGGAGCGTGACCGGGCGTCAGAAGCGCCTCGAGCGGGCCGAAGCGAGTGCCGTCCGCGAGCAGCACGTCCACGTCTCCGCGGGCGGCTGCGAACGGCGCGGACGGAAACATGCGCCGGAGCAGCGGAACCGCCTCGGAATGATCGGCATGATCGTGGGTCAGCGCGATTCCGCCCAGACCACCGCGGCGCTCGAGCTCGGCGCGTAGTGCCTCGACGTGCCCTTCGAGCGCGGGTCCGGGATCGACCAACCACGCCGGGTCCCGCCCGACGATCCAGGAATTCGTGCCCGCGAGCGTGAACGGGCCCGGATTGTCTGCGCGAACGCCGACGATGTTCTCTCCCGGAAGCTCCATGGCGGCCATTACCCGAATTGTCGACCATGGAGCGATCCCGGATTGCGCTAGGGTACGGGCACGATTTTCCGGGGGGAATCGGAGCGCGGCTCGAGATTCCCGAAGCGACTGCGCGTGTGGGGCAGCACGGCGCAGTCAAGCCACCTTAGGCCTTTTCTTGACTGCGCCGTGACGCGATTTCAAGACATAACCGACCCCGCTCTGGCCAAGGCTCTGGCACATCCGCTGCGCACTCGGATCCTTGCCGCACTCGAAGATCGTACGGCCAGCCCCAGCGACCTGGCGGCAGAGCTCGACGCGCCGCTTGGTGTGGTCAGCTACCACGTTCGCCGTCTGGCTTCGCTCGGACTGATCAAGCCGGCCGAGCGCGTGCCCAGGCGCGGAGCGGTCGAGCACTACTACCAGGCGACCGGCCGGCCGCTTATCACCAGCGAAACCTGGGGCCAGACCCCCAGCCTCGTCAAGAACGCCACGATCCAGGCCGCCCTCGATCAGATCGGCCATTACGTCGGGGCTGCCGCATCCAGTGGCGGATTCGACGCCGCCGAAGCCCACCTCAGCCGCAACCGAGTCACCGTTGACGCGAAGGGCTGGCAGGCTCTGGCCCGTGAACTCGACGCGATGCTGGGGCGGATCACCAAGATCGAACTGGCCAGCAAGCAACGTCTGACGCGCGCCAGCCACGAAGCCGAGAAGGAAGCGACTGTCGTGCTGATGCTGTTCGACTCCCCCGCGCAAGCGTCGACCAAAGACGCTCCGAAGCGAGGCGGCGGCAGACGGACGGGAGCTCGGCGCGGTAGTCGCGCGGCGTAGACCGGATCCGCCCGGCGATACGGGAGCCGTGGGACGCGAAATCTCGATTTGGCGTGATGTGAGCTACGGCAGCCGTCTTGCCCTACTTCGACGCCAGGGACTCCAGCGCGGGCAGGCCGGATTCGAGGCAGCCGTGCGCGTGGTAGTACTCGCCGCGGTAGCGGAGATACGGCTCGCCATCGACTACGGCGGCGCCGCAGACGGCGCATACACCGATTTGGCCGTTGCCGGCGACGACGACAGGATCGCCCGGACGTGGCTGAGAGACCAATCGCAGGCGAAAGCGATGCCGCGGGCCAATAGCGCGCTGCCTCGACGCATGGGAATGCTCCTGACTTGGGGGAATGCCTTGACACCAGGTCCACCTCACGGCGCGTCCCGGTGGCGCCTGAGCCGTCCCTACTGTTGCGGCGAGAAGCGCGCTGTCGTTCTCCTCAGGGCCCTCATCGGTGGGATACCCTGCCTGGAGTTGATACAAACATATGTTCGTACCCGATCACCCGGAATCGTTGCCAGGCGGTCCGTCGAGTACGAAGATCTCCGCGCCGCGGTCGGGCTCGATGTGGTTGGCGCTCATCATGGCGATTACCCTCCGCCCCGTGAGCTCGGCGACCTTCGTATTGCACTCCTCGCGCATCGCCTCTCGAAATTCGTACCGGATCACCAGCCCCCGCTCGGAGCGGCCTTTTTCGACCAGCGATCGCTCGCCCTTGGTCAGTGTCTGTTCGAGCATGACCAGGACGACATTGTCTCGGATCGTGGTCCGCGCTTTCGTTGGGCCCCGTCCGGTCTAGTCGCGGACCAAGCCCACGATTGCGTTGGACACGGTCATCGGCAGAGAGGCGCCGGCGGGGCGCTCTAATTCGGGCTGGGCGGTCATTACCGTCCGCTTTCTCGCCTTTCCCGTGGATGGTCTGACGCCGAAGAGGGGAAGACGGAAGACCGCCAGAGGGCGCAAGATGCCCGCGACGGCGGACGCTGAACCGAGTGTCGCAGGTCGACGGCGCCGGTGAGCCCCAGTGTCGCGAGTCGGAAATTCGTGAGCAGCTTCCGGGAGCGGCTGGGCGTGGCTGGGGCCGCACGCACGGCAAGCAGGTACTGAAGTACCTACGCCGGGCGGGTGGGTCCAGGCAGCCGGATGACTCGGGCGCGGCCAGAACGAGCGAGGCTGGATGCCGAGCGGGCCGCAAGCCCGAGCAGACGCCGCGGGGCTGCCATCGAATTTTTGACTCGGGGCACTAGTCGGGTGATAGATTCGAATGTCCCGGTTCAGGTGGCCGAGGTACCGCCGGGCCGGTGAAGAACACCGGATGGCGGTCGATCGCCTCCTCAACTGAACGATCGGACCCTCCACGAACATCGGATATTCGCGTGGACGTGTGCTACGGCAGTGAACGTGCAAGCTGACTTGCCGAACGGCATTGACGGTGCGCTGCGGATCGCGGTCAGCGAGCGGGGGCCGGTGACGACGGTCGGATTAGAGGGCGAATGGGGTCTCGCTGAGAAAGAGGCGACGCGGGAGGCGTTCCGCCGGGCGCTGGCACGGGAGCCAGACCGTCTGATCCTCGACCTGAGCCGATTGAGCTTCATCGACTCCACCGGGATCCACACGATGGTCGAGCTCGTGAGACGCGCGGCTGACCTGAGCGTTCGTCTGACGATCGTGCCCGGGGCCAGAGCCGTACAACGCATCTTCGAGATCTGCCAACTCGCCGAGCGTCTCACCACCACCGGGGCGTGAATCCGCACGGAACCGGGCCTGAGACGCCCTACCGCTACATCTCTGCTTCACGGGTACGGCCCCCACAAATGCGAACGCCGATTCCTGGCAACAGATTCGTGCCGGTTATTCTCTGTGAGGGATGGACCCGCCGACGCCGGCCGAAATCGAGCTGCCACGTGAGTTGAGCGCGTCATCCCGGGCGCGGAAGTGGCTCGAGGGCCTGTACAACGCCGAGCTTGAAACAGACGAGCTCGACACGGCGAAGCTGCTGGCCAGCGAGTTGGTCAACAACGCCGTCCTTCACGGGCAAGGCACGATCGTCCTTCGGGCTGACCTGGATGACAACCGGCTGCTGGTCGAGGTGATCGATCAGGGTTCGGGCTTCGAGCGAGGTCTGGATCAGACCGAATTCGACAAGATCGGCGGCCACGGGCTCGAGATCGTTGAAACAGGTGCCAGCCGCTGGGGAGTACATCAGGGCACGACACACGTCTGGTTCGAGCTCGAGCGTCCCGGTCCTCGGATCGGACTCGAAGGCAAGCCCGAGCCCGAGGGATGAGGCCAGTGTCCCGATTCGGAAATTAGTGAGCAGTCTCGGGAGCGGCTGGGCGTGGCTGGGGCCGCACGCACGGCAAGCAGGCACTGAAGTACCTGCGCCGGGTGGGTGGTTCCAGCCCGCCGGATGACTCGGGCGCGGCCCAAACGAGCGAGGCTGGATGCCGAGCGGGCCGCAAGCCCGAGCAGACGCCGCGAGACTGCCACCGAATTTATGAATCGGGACACTAGCCAAGCGCCACGGAGGTTTGCCTGCTCGCCGGCGCGTCGCGATCCGGTCCTAGCATGAAAAACCCCGCGCCTGCGGGGGATCTGGATATCGGGGCGCCCGGATTTGAACCGGGGACCTCACCGACCCGAATTATGGGCGAAATCAGGGCCTCAGTCGGAAAAGCCCTGCAAATCGCGATGTTGGGGTTCCGCTCCACCTCCTCTCAGATCCTCGGATTTTGCGGTGGATTCCCGGGGATTAGGCGGTGAGATCGAGTTACTGCCCAATGCCGAGAAGGCCGACCAGGCCCGCCGAAACTCAGGGCTTCGCGGGCCGGCGAGCGTGGTCATCGACAGCGACGACGAGTTGTTGGAATAGCTCAAGGCCGCCGATTCGCCGTCTGAGCCTCCGCCGGCAAGAGCGTCCGCTGACCGAACGCTTGCGGCATACTCATGGCATGGCCTCGCAACCTTCATCCTCGGACCGTTTCTCGGTGGCCGAGTTGACCGTGCGCAGCGCGCAGAGCGACCTGCTCGAGGTCGATCCGCTCGATTTCGGCCCGGACGCGCCGGCGACGGCGGCACTCGAGGTTGAGCGCGGCCCGGAGCCTCGCGACATGCGTCAGCGTGGCGACTAACTCGCCGGTCGCATACCTGGACTCCTCGGCTCTCGTCAAGCTGATCGCAATCGAAGCGGAGACCGCAGCACTCCGGCAGGAGCTACGCCGTTGGCCTGACCGCGCCTCAAGCCTGCTCGCCACGGTCGAGGTCACTCGGACTGCACGCCGCCTCGGCGGTCGCGCTCCCGCCATCGCGGTCGGCGTACTTGCTGGGTTGCGGTTGCTTGCGATCGAGCCGATAGTGCCGGCTGCTGCGCAGATCGGTGGGACGACGCTGCGCTCGCTCGACGCGATCCATCTCGCCACGGCCGCAAGCATCTCGCGTCAACTCGGCGCACTGATCACCTACGACCAGCGCATGATCAGCGAAGCCCAGACCCTCGGCCTGCCGGTCCTCTCGCCAGCCTGAGATCGTCTCGCCGTCGGCGACAGGCCCCCTCCCCTCGCGAGGTCGCGCACGCGCCGTCGATCTGCCCGCCGCGCGCTTCTACGAGCATTTCGGGTTCCGGGCACTGAGCGCCACCCCGCGCACGCTGATGGTCACGCTCGCCGAGCCTACGCGCCGCCGGCTACCCCTGAACACGGCGAGACCACGACAAGCCCACTCCGCGCGTTGGAGGTCGGTCTCCGACAGCGACGAGATGCTCGTTCTGCGAGGAACGCAGGAGCGGCGCGAGTCGGCGCGACGCTTCCGCGACTCCCCAAACGCGTCAACCAGCTCGCAGATCGGCGCGGCTATCGCTTCCGTGAGGGCGTCGTCCGACGGCTTGTGATGGGGAACAAAGACGTGCCTCGGCGTCGCGCAACGGGCTCCCCGCCCGCGTTGCGACCGGCGGTCACGGATCC
>DATCNP010000150.1:0-1566 GCA_036565205.1 Solirubrobacteraceae bacterium
GTCCATGCTTGCTCGCGACCTAGTCTCACTGCCTTCAGAGACATGACTCACGGGCACACACTCGCCCTGGAGGCGTAGCGAAGAGCCGATCGCTTGGGCCGATGTGCGGGAATGATGCTCCTATGACGTGTCAAGTCATGAGCGGCGTCTGGTTGTTGAGTAGGCGGTAGAGGTGGCGGGCGAGGTAGCGCTTGAGTAGGCGGACTGCCTCGCGTGTGGTTTTGCCTTCTGAGATGCGGCGTGCGATGTAGTCCTTGGTCGCCGGGTCGTGCAGCCGTCGGTGGAGGACGACGGTGTGTAGCGCGCGGTTGAGTTGGCGGTCGCCGCCGCGGCTGAGCCGATGCCGGATCGTCTTTCCGCTCGAGGCTGGGACCGGCGCGACGCCGGCGAGTCGTGCGAAAGCCGCCTCGGAGCGGACACGGCCTTGGTGAGACCAGGCGACGATCAGCTGGGCGGCGACGATCGGTCCGACGCCGGGCTCGTCGAGCAGCTGCGGGGCGAGTACGCGGACGTGCGCGAGGATCTCCTGCTCGAGCTCGGCCGCCTCGGCTGTCGCGGCTTCAACCCGGCGAGCGAGGCTGCGTAGCACCACCGTTGTCGCGAGCTCGCCGGGAGCACGCAAGCTGGAGCGGCGCATGCGGCTGCAGCGCTGGATCAGCCGCTGCAGCGCCAGCCCGCGAAGCTGCTCGCGAAGCTGGTCGGGCGCGGTCACGATCACGGCGCGCAGCTGGACGAGCGCCTGCCGGCGCACATCGACTGCGCTGCTGCGAGCGAGCAGAAGCAGCCGAAGCGCTTCTCGTCGCTGTCCTGCGCGCGGCAGCACTACCGTCTCGCTCGCGAGCACCGCCCGGGCTGCCCTGACCGCGTCGAGCGGATCGTCCTTGCCCTGCAACCGTCGTTCGTTTCTCGGGCTGCGGCCGGCCTCGACGACAGTCTCGCCGCGGCCGCTGAGAAAGCGGGCCAGTCCGGCACCGTAATGACCGGCACCCTCGATCGCCCAGACCCTGACAGCCGGGGCGTGCTGGGCTGCGAAGCGCAGCGCCTCCGCATAGCCGCGAGCCGTCGAGCGGACCGGCCGCTGCGCGACAACCGCACCCGTCTGCGCCGCCACGACTGCCAGCACGTGCTCGTCTCGGTGGGTGTCGACACCAACCACATAGGCGACCTGATCTGCAAGCATCCCGTTTGATCCTCCGAGCTTTGTTCGTAGGGTCTCGGTCGACGCCGGTCTGAGTGCACGGAAACCGCAGCGGCAGGACTGTGATGAGTCACGCCCCGCAAACGGGCGGACAGGCTCCTGATCAAGCCAACAGCGGGCGCCAGACCGGCGCCGCCGCGCGCCCGGACAGATCATTCCCAAGGCACGCACAAAGCGGCCAGTCACCCGACGAGTCACAAGCAGCACGGCTACCCGCGAGTCTCACAGTCCCCTGAGCGAGCCGGAGTTCTAGCCTCTGGCGCGTGGACGATCGTTTAGGAGCGACGTGCCAGCTTCCGAGCCACCCGACGCGGCTCTAGAATGCGACGGATGCTCATTGCCGTGAGCGTGGACATGGAGGGCGCGTC